>JAGHBH010000103.1 GCA_021161085.1 Thermoplasmata archaeon
GTCCAGACCCCCCCACCTCGGCAGGGTGGGGGACGTGCGGGTTCTGGGAGCGGACCCTGTGAGCAACGTGCAGAAGACGTTGTACCTCAACGACAACGATGACCTCAGCACCACCCCAGGCTCCTCCACGGTGACCACGACAATAAGGAACAACAGGGATAACCAGTGGGACCAGACGCCCCCGTTCGCAAAGGATTTCCACATCAGCGGGGATCCCGTGGCAGTGGTGTACATGGACCCCACGCAGGCCACAGGATTGTTCAACCAGGGATGGCCGGATGTGACCTTCAACCTGGGGTACGACACCACCACCCTGGGCACGGTCACCCTAACCGACGTGAACACCGCCGGATGGTATTCCGTGTCGTTCCCGGCGGCCAACGGCACCACCATTCCCGCCGGCTCCTCCGTGTTCCTGGATATAGAGGTCACCAGCGCCAGGAGGGGGCGGGGCGGCAGGGACGGATACGTAGATGTATACTACGATTCTCCCTCATATCCGTCCAGGATAGACATGGAGACCGACACCTACGTCCACGTGGACGATGTCACCCTATACAACTCGACAGGCCGGACTGATGTGTTCTCCCCCGGAGAGCAGGTGGAGGTCAGGGCCAACGTATCCGACCCCTTCGGTAGTTATGACATATCCGCCGCATACTACTCGATATATTATCCGAACGGCACGGTTCTCATAGATAACCAGAGCATGACTGCCACGGGAAGCAACACCACCTCAGTGTTCTACAACGCCTCCTTCACCCTCCCGGCCACCGCCCCTTCGGGCGAGTACCGGGTGGAGGTCATGGGTGTGGAGAGCAACGGGGTCGCCCACAACTATTCCACCTCCTTCTTCATACCTTCCCTCTACGGTGTGAGCGTCTATCCCGACCAGACCAAGGAAGGAAGCCCGGGGAATACGGTATCCTACGACATGACCGTGAAGAACACCGGTATAATGAACGACACCTACGAGATAACGGTCGGCCCCTCCACCCAGGGATGGAAGACGAAACTGTACATAGGGGGCGTAGGGGGGACCCTGGTGGCATCGGACGACGATGGGGACGGCACATGGGATTACGTGAACCCTGCCTACGACACCACCGGAGACGGAAATCCCGACGTCTTTCTATCTGGCCTATCCTCCCAGGATTATACCCTGGTCAAAACAGTCCCCAACACGGCCTCGCCGGGCATCACGGATCAAACCCTCCTGACCGCCACCTCCGCCACCAACTCATCGATAACCGACAGCGCCCAGGCCACCACCACCATGGGCCTCACATGGCCTCACAAATCCCTCTTCATGAGGGACGATGACACGCTCCAGACAAGCCCGGGAAGTGTGCAGGACCAGCTCACCATAACCGACGGCGGAAGCAATACCTGGACGCAGAGCTCGCCCTTCGCCAAGGACTTCCTCATAAACTCCACGGCCATGATATATATCTACATAGACCCCACAAAAGCCACGGGCTGGTTCAACCAGGGCTGGCCGGACGTCACCGCCACCCTCTCCTACGATGGAACGGTGCTGGGGAGCTACACCTACGACGAGGTCTCGACGGCCGGATGGTACACCTTCCCAATAAGCAGTGCCAGCGGGGTTACGGTGCCCGCCGGTTCATCCCTGGAGATAACCGTGAACGTTACCGATGCCGGCTCCGGCATCCTTGGGCGAGAGGGATCCGCTGTGGTATATCACGGAGACGCCGCATACCCCTCCAACGTCACCATGTCCACCTCCACCTACGTCCACGTGGACAACATCACCCTCTACAACGGGAGCCTGGAGACCTACGAGTTCACCGCAGGGGACACCGTTAACGTGGAGGCAAATCTCTCCGACCCCTTCGGAAGCTACGACATAGTGGCCGCCACCATGAACGTCTACTATCCCAACGGCAGCCTGCTCACATCCTGGCAGCCCATGGGCCTCCTATCCACGGACTCCTCTCCCCTGTCTTCATGGAAGATATACAACTCCTCCTTCGTCCTCCCCTCTGACGCTCCCGTGGGAGAGTACACCGTGGAGGTCAGGGGCAACGAATCCGACGGGGCGTATCACTACAACAGCGTCAAATTCCGCGTAAGGTGCAACGTCAGCATAGAGCCGGACAACACCGGAACGGGATACCCGGGGACCACCGTGACCTACACTCATTATATCAACAACACGGGGAAGGGCTCGGACCTCTACAATCTGTACGCCTCCAGCACCCAGGGATGGAACGTCAGCATATACGACGGGGGGACCCTCATGGCCTACGACAGCGACGGGGACAGAGACTGGGACTACGTAAACCCGGCATACGACCGTGACGGGGACGGAAACCCTGACACCGGGATCATGCACAGGGGCGACACCTTCACCCTCACGGTCACCATAGACATACCGTCCTCGTCGCCGCTGGGAGTCACGGACACCACCACCCTGACGGTCATAAGCCGGAGGGGCACATGCACGGATTCCGCCGTGGACGTCACCCACGTGATCCCCTCATTCTCCAGCGACATAGTCCCGGCCGGAACCGCACTGGCCATATTCCTGGGGATAAGGAGGCTGGGAAAGGGAAAGAGGTGGGAGAGGAGGGGAGAGGCATACGTCAGGGTCAAGGATAAAGGGGCTGTCGGAGGGGAAAGGGAGAGAGGCGAGGAGGATAAGGGCGAATCGGAGGATACCAAGGAGGGCGGCATGGAAGGAGATGATAGGTATGGCGGCAACGGCCCGTAAAATGATAGATGGGATATTGTGGGTGGAATGCCCGCACTGTACGGCCCTCAACTACGCCACCGACAAGAGATGCTGCGTCTGCGGCACGAGCCTCCGCTAGAACGATACGAAAGACGACAAGAAAAAGAAGGAAAGGAAGAAGGTGGCTGACAGCGCACCATAGTTCCCGTGGGCTCGCGCACCACAGTACAGTATGGTACGTTGGCGGGCTTAACTGCCGGGTTCGGGATGGGACCGGGTGTGGCCCCGCCGCTATGGCCGTCAGCCGGAGAGAGGGAAAAAGAGGGGGGTATAAATAGTTAGCGCCAACAGCAAGGGGTATGTCAATCCGGGGAAACCGTTAATAACTAGGGCCTCCTCCCCGGGACGATGTCGACCCTTTCTCCGGGATGGCTGCTGGACCCGATCATGGTCATGTCCACGGGGACCATGCTGATGGGCGTGGTGTTCAAGCACAGGGACAGACACATGCTCCGCTCCGGGGGATATGCTCTCTTCGCCGTGTTCTGGCTGCTGAGGATAGGGGAGTTCCGTGCTGTCGGGGACGTGGTCAACCTGTTCTTCGTCATCGCCGCCGTTCCGTTCTTCCTCTACCTTTCGATGCTGGAGTACAGGATATACCGGGGAGATATGGAGCCCAACAGCGGCCTGGAGATGCTGGCGGGGGCGGTGGCCGTGGCATCCCTCCTCTATTTCTCCTTCGCCAAGATACCCTATCTGAGCGGCGGGGCCATATCCGCCGTGGCGGACCAGACGGTGTTCCTCTCCAACCTGACCGGAGGCCCGTATTCCACAGGGGGTCTGGACGGCCCCTGGGAGTGGTACACGCCCGGCTTCTCCCCCGGAGGCGGCATCACCGTGCCAATATACCGGCCGGACGGCTCCGAGGTCGTGAGGATAGAGTTCGCCTGCACGGGGGTGCAGAGCATGATGGTCTTCCTGGGGCCCATAATGTTCACCGGGGCGGACAGGTGGAGGA
>JAGHBH010000054.1 GCA_021161085.1 Thermoplasmata archaeon
CCTTAAGCCGTCCTTCGGTGTCCCGGGCCTTGGAGGCTTTACGGGCCTTGATGGGCCGCTTGGCCCCGCAGGCGTCACAGGCCAGCATGAGCACCCTCCCTTCCTTCTCCAGCCTGGTGTCCGGCCGGCCACACTCGGCACAGAGCACGTATTCCTCCACATACTCTCTCAGCTTGTCGTCTATCTGCTCCCCCGATATGCGCTTCTTGAACACTATCCGCTGGCCCTGGAGCGTGCCGGCGGTCCCCATCTCCCTGAGAAGATACTGGTAGACATCCCCGGGGTCCCTGTTCAGCACCCCCACGATCTCTCCGAAGTTCCGCAGCACGGTCGTCTTTCCTTCCACCAGAACGTCCGCCCTGGGGACGACGAACCTCTCGTGCTTGGATATCTCCTCGGGCAGCTTGGATTTGGCCCGTTCGACCAGTGATTCGTAGTCGTAATCGTCGCCTTTATCGGTCATCGCCCGGGCTATTCGCCTCATTGTTATAAACCTTTGTCCCACTGAACTCCACCTGTATTACCGGCCCCCCTGTTCTCCCGCCTTCCAGTCAGGTCGGTCAGGTCATCCTGTCTTGGATATGTTGGCCCCGGATATGGAGGAGTGTTTCTTCACCAGCGTCCCGTCGGCCAAAATGCTCCCCTCGACCTTCACGTCCTCCTCCACCTGGCATCCGTACCCCAGAACGCTCTCGTATATCTCCGACCTCCAGCCGACCGAACCCCCGTCGAGTATGATGGACCGCACTATCCTTGCTTCCCGGTCTATCTGCACCCCCGGATAGATGCAGGAAGCCTCCACTATCGTACCCCTCTGGATGTCTGCCCCCCGGCCTATATAGGCGGGACCCCGGATGACACATCCCGGGGATATCCTCGCCTCCGGTTCCACCACCACCGGCCCTTCCACGGTGACGCCTTCCATCTCCACGTTCTCCCCGCTCCTTAATACCACGTCCAGGGAGGCCTGGAGCAGGTCCGAAGGACGGCCGATGTCCCTCCACAGGCCCTTTATCTCCCGTCCGTGGATGGGCTCCCCCCTTTCCAGGAGGATGGGAAACAGGTTCTTGGAAAAATCGAACATCTCACCCTCGGGCACATGGTCCAGGACCTCCGGCTCAAGGATGTATATCCCCGCATTGATGAGGTTGGAGAACACCTCCTCCCGACGGGGCTTCTCCTTGAAACGTATTATCCTCCCCTCGTCGTCCAGCCCCACGATGCCGAACTCGGTGGGATCGGGGACCCGGGTGAGGGCCATGGTGGCAACGCTGCCCCGCTCCCTGTGGAACCTGTACAATTCCCCTATGTCCACATCAGCAAGAACATCACCGCTGGCCACCACGAAGGTCTCGTCCAGGAACGGCTCCACCTTCTTGACGGCCCCGGCGGTCCCCGCGGGAACGGGCTCGAAGGAGTAGAGGACGGAAGCCCCGTATTTCCCCCCGTCGCCCACGGTCTCTATCAGCCTCTGGGACATGTATCCGGTGGTTATTATTATCCTGTTGAAACCCGAACGGGCCAGGGAATTTATCACGTACTCTATGCACAACTTCCCCCCCACCGGAACGAGAGGCTTCGGCCTGTTCTCCGTCAGCGGCCTGAGCCTGCTCCCCTCGCCCCCGGCCAGTATGACAGCCTTCATGATATCCACCGTTCTTTCTTTCCCGGCCCGGGGTCACCCGAGCTCCAGCTTTCCCTTGGTCAGCAGCTCCCGGACGGCCTGCTCCGCCGCCTCCTCGAGCTTCTCCTCATCCTCCAGCCGTTTCTTGACCTCCTCGTTGTAGGACTCTATCTCTCTCAACCTGGCCAGATACGCCTCCCGCCTCTCCTTCTTCACGGAGATTATCTTCTCCCTCATCTCCATGGCCTTCCTGTGTATCCTGTCGGCCTCCTCCCTGATGGCCATCCCCTCCTCGTGCTTCCTCTTCGTCTCCACGGAGAGATGGATTATCTCCTTCCTGATGTCGTTTATCCTCTCCTTTATCTTCCCGTATTCGCCGCCCAGGGCCACCACCTTCTCGTGTTCCTCCTGTCCCTTGGCGAAGAGTTCGTCTATGGACCTCTCCATGTCCTCCAGCTCCCCCATCACGATGTTCTGCTTTCCGAAGAGTTCCTCCAGCCTGGCCAGTTCCTTTCTCTTGGCCTTCAAAGTCTCCAGGAGTTCCCTCTCCTTTTCCAGCGAGAGGGGTGTGGTCTCCTGCTTCATCTCCAGCAGCCTTATCTCCGCCTTCAGGGCCCCGATGTCCCCCGGCAGGTTCCTGTGGATGTTCTTCCTCTTGGCCCGCCGTCCCTCCACCAGGCGCTTGGCCGCCCCCTGATATTCGTCCCTGAGCTTCTTGTGCAGGCTTATCTCCTCGGCCAGGGCCTTTCTCTTCTCCTCGAGTTCGTCTATCTCCTTGTAGAGCCTTCTCTTCTCCTCGTTCAGGGCGTTCCTCTCCTCGAAGGCCAGTCTGGCCTTGGCGTTGAGCTCGTCCCTTCTCTCGATCAGCTCCTGATACCTCTTCTCCGCGTTCTGAAGAACGGCCCTGCTGTCCCCGCTCTCCTTCTCCGCCATACAGCCTCCAAACACCCAGGGGTATATATTTTTTCGGCAAAAACCCTTTTTAACCCCCCCTCCATGGGGAGGCCGGTGTGAAACATGCAGGGATTCAGAACCTCCTTCGCCAGGACGTATATAGAGGATGTCAAGAACACCCTTGACGACATGGTTGCCAGAGGATTTCCCGAGAAGATGGCCGAGTTCGCGGACATACTCTGCACGGCGAGGGACAGGGGAAAGAGAATATACATCATGGGAAACGGAGGCAGCGGCAGCACGGCCAGCCACATGGCCAGCGACCTGAACAAGGGGGCCATGGTGGAGGGGAAGCCCAGGTTCAGGGCCATCTCCCTGGCCGACAACATACCCGTGATGCTGGCGTGGGCCAACGACTCCGCCTACGAGGACATATTCGTGGAGCAGCTAAAGAACCACCTAGAGGAGGGGGACGTGGTGGTGGGGATAAGCGGCAGCGGCAACTCCATGAACGTCATAAAGGCCATGGAATACGCCAACTCCCGGGGTGCGGTCACCGTGGGCATGTCAGGATACGACGGCGGAAAACTGGCCGGACTGGTCCATCTCTCCATCCACGTACCCAACTTCTACATGCAGCAGGTGGAGGACATACATCTCCTGATAGAACACCTGGTCACCTCCATGATAAGGGAGGAGGCCCGGGCGGAGAATGAAGAGAAGGAAAGAGAAGAGGGGAATGGCGGCCCGTAAAGGCGGGGCGGGAGAGAAACCACGGACTGGAGGCGATATCCTGGCACACAGGGCCTTCTTTCTGGACAGGGACGGGGTCATCAACTACAAGGTGGCGGGGTACGTCACCAGGGTGGAGGACTTCCACCTGCTCCCCGGGGCCGCCGAGGCCATCGCCAGGATAAACGCCTCCGGCTGGCTAGTCGTTCTTGTCACAAACCAGTCCGTCATAGGCAGGGGGCTGGCCACCAGGGAGAGGGTAGACGAGATACACCGACACATGCTATCCCTCCTGGCAGAAAAGGGAGCCCACCTGGACGGTATATACCTCTGCCCCCACACCCCCTGGGACGGCTGCCCCTGCAGAAAACCCGAGCCCGGCATGCTGCTCCAGGCCGCCAGGGACCTGGACATAGACCTGGGGGCATCGGTCATGATAGGGGACAGCGACACCGACCTGGAGGCTGGCAGGCGGGCGGGCACCTGGCTCCAGATCAAGGTGGACGACGGGTTCACCCTGGGGGATGCGGTGGAGAGGGTTCTGGCCGAGGCCCGGGTCGTGGATGACGACCGGGATATGGAGGGCGGGGCCATCAGGGGTTGAACAGCTCCTCTTCCGTGACACCCCTCATCCTCGCCACCTCCCTCAACAACCTTGCACTCCCGCAGCCGAACTGGGCTGCCTTCTTCTCACGCCTCCACTCCTCCAGGCCGAGTTCACGTGCCAGCATCCTCAGCGGCCTCTTGTTCTCCCCACAGCCTCCGGACCCCATCCTCTCCTCCCGGGAGAGGGAGAGACCCCATTCCATGATTCCGGGCGACATGTAGGGGGTGAAGAGCGTCTTCCCAACGGAGGCCAGCATGTTCCTTGCATCTTCCAGGTCGCCCGACAGCAGCGAGACGGCGTCCCTCCTGGTGCTGGCCAGAAAATCCTCCTCCGTCATGCGCCGGTACCTGTCGTATCCGCCGAATATCTCGTCGGCACCGTGGCCGGCCACCACCACACTCTCCACGGCGGTCTCCCCTACCATATAAAGGGGCAGATGGAAGTTGAACTTCATGGGCATCCTGCTTCTCCCTTCAGCCCCCTGACCCCCCGCCGACTCCTGTTTTATATATCGGGGCAGCACGGGCAGGAGGCGTTCCACATCGTCTCGGGTGAGCACTATGGGAAACACATCCCACCCATACCGTTTCTCGGCATCCAGGGCGGCCTTCATGTCCCTGGAGTCCGGCAGGCCCACAGTGTAGAGCCGGCATCTTCCCTCCAAAAGGCGGGCCAGGATGGTGCTGTCCACACCGCCCGAAAAAGAGAGGGCCACCCGGTCGGGGAGAACACCCACGGCCTCCTCCAAGAGGGAGAGCAGGCGGCCGGTACCCCCTTCCAGCGGGCCTTCGGTCACGGTATCAGCCATGCCTCCATGAGCGGTGAGAGGGTATTTAACCCTTCAGCAGCCCTTTTGACCGGCCCTTTTTTATATCCAGCACCCTTCACACCCATCGGACGGGATGCCCTTGAAGATGTACACCCACGCCCTGGTCGGCTCCTCTGCGTCCGTGGTGCTCGTGGCCCTGGTCGGCTCCCACCCCGCGGCATCTATCTACCTGCAGACCCGGGGCGTGGGCGTCCTGGAGGCCGCCGCCGTCGGAGCGTTCTTCGGCGTGCTGCCGGACATGGACATCATCCTCCACGGGGCCGGGGCCATGCGGCACCGGGGGCCGTTGAGCCACAGTCTCCTCGCCTCCATCCTGATCTCTCTGGCAGCCCTCATCCTCCTCCCATTCGTCCCCCGGGGCCTGCCCGTCCACCCCGGATCGTGGATCCCGGCCGTGGCCTTCCTGGCCTCCTTCCTTCACTCGGCCGTGGACAGCCTAACCCCCTCCGGAACCCTCCTCTTCTATCCGCTGTCAAGAAAACGCTTCAGGGGCGGGGTGCGGTACGACAGCATCTGGGCCAACGTCCTCATATCGGCCGTGGCCCTGGCCCTGGCGGCGCTCATAGGAACTCCAACCTCTTTTTGAGATATCCGTCCAGGTCCCCTATGGCCACCCTCTCCTGCTCCCCGGTGTCCCTCTCCCTCACGGTGACATCCCCCTTCTCCAGGCTGGTGTGGTCCACGGTGATGCAGCAGGGCGTCCCCACCTCGTCCATCCTGGCATAACGCCTGCCTATGCTGCCTCCCTCGTCGTAGAACACCCTCCACCCCTTCTTCCGGAGCATCCCGGCAATCTCCCTTGCCATCTCGTCCATTCCGTCCCGGGCCATCAATGGGAACACGGCCGCCTGGTAGGGGGCCACCCAGGGGGGCAGTTTGAGTATCCTGTATCTCTCTCCCCCCTTCTCGGTCTCCACCAGACAGTGCTCCAGCACGGTGTACATGATGCGGTCCAGACCGTAGGACGGCTCCACCACGTGGGGCACCACATGCTCGCCGGAGACGGAGACCCCCCTCTCCTCCACGGTATAGGCATCGCCGGGGACCTCCACCCTCTCC
>JAGHBH010000133.1 GCA_021161085.1 Thermoplasmata archaeon
CCATGGAATACCACCGGGCGGAGAGAACGGGAGACGAGCTCAAGACCCCAGGGAGGTCTTGAGCTCGTCTCCCGTTCTCTCCGCCCGGGGGTATTCCATGGCGGAGAAGGATGTTCCTCCGAGGCCGCCGACGTCTATTCCCTTGAATCCTATCTCTCTGGCCTTCAGTGCGGTGTTTCTGGATATTCCCGCTCCCGTCTCTTTGATGATGAGGGGATGTTTCCCTGCCACGGGCCGGATGTTGTCCCAGAAATCCTTTGAGAAGGTGTCGCCCTCCGGCTGGACGACCTCCTGGAGGTAGTTGAGGTGTACGGCCGTGAGATGTGCCCCCACCATATCCATGCATCTCTCCACGTCCTCCAGGGTGTACGTGCCGTCGGAGAACTGGGGGGCTCCGAGGTTGGCCAGCATCAGCGGGACCCTGTAATCCTTCACCACGCTGTAGGTGTCCACGGTCTCCGGGTTCGCAAGGGCCGCCCTCTGGCTGCCCACGCCCATTCCGACTCCCACCCTCTCCGCCGCCTCGGCCAGGCGTCTGTTTATCTCCTTGGCCCGGGGATATCCTCCGGTCATGCCCGATATGATGATGGGGGCGTTGAGCCTTTTGCCGAACAGCTCACAGGTCAGGTTCACCTCGTCCAGGTCGAACCCGGGCACGCTCTCGTGCACCAGGACTATGTCGTCCCAGTAGTTCCACCGGCTCGTGGGATGTTTCTCCACGTAGAGGTTGATGTGGTCGCCCTTTCTCTCCTCTATCTCCCTTCCGTTCTCGGTCATCTGGCTTCCTCCAGGGTGGTGTGGGGCACGCTGTCCTCGTCCTCGAAGAACCGGGGGAGCCTTCCCTCCACGAGACCGTTCAGGAAGATGACCCTGGCCCCTGTCTTGGCCATCTCCACGGCCTCTCCCATCTTTCCGTACATGGCCCCGGTGACATCCCCCTCCTTTCCCGACAGGGAGAGTTCCTCTATGTCGGAGGGTGTGAGGTGGGGGAGCAGTCTAGCGTCGCCGTGGGTTTTGGGGTCCCTGTCGTATATGCCGTCCACGTCCGAGAGGAATATCACCTTCTCCGGGTGGAACTCTCTGGCCAGCTCCAGGAGTATCTGGTCTCCGGAGCATATGGAGAATCCCATGCTCTCATCCAGCAGCACGTCGCCGAAGGAGACGGGGACCATGCCCAGCCCCAGGCTGTGGCGGAACGCTTCCATGTCGAAGTGGACCAGCCGGCCGCCCCTCATGAGGCCCACGGATGCCGGGGCTATGGAGAAGCAGGGGACCCCCACGTTTTCCAGCTGTTCGCACACCGAGAGGTTGAGCCTGCGCACGTCCGCCTGCACGTGGGCCATGGCCAGTATTCTCTCGTGTATCCGTTTTTCCTCTCCGTCCAGATCCCTCAGCCCCAGGTGTACCCCCGCCTTTTTCGCCCGGAGATGTCCGAAGGAGCCGGCCCCGTGGACGATGATAAGTTCCCTGTCCTTGCGCATGACCTCGGCGATCTCCCTGACCAGTCTGGATAGCACGTCCTTGCGGAGCGTGCACATCTTGTCCTTCTGGGTTATAACGCTTCCTCCGAGCTTTAGGAGGTACATGGAAAGGGGGATTGGTGGGGAGTTTAAGAAGGTTCCGCAGCCACAGGGCCCGGCCCCGGGGGGCTAGTATATGGCCAGGGCGGCGTATCCCACCACGTCCCTCATGGGCGATATGTCGCCCGAGGTGGCGTATTTCAGGAGTTCCGCCCGGGAGGGTTCCACCGCCTCCAGCATGGCCATGACCGGGCCGTAGCCGCACATGGATATCCCCGTCCTCCTTATGAGGGAGAACAGCCCCTTGGCGTCCAGGCGGAGTATCCGTTCTATGGCCAGGGCGTCCGCCTTTTCCGCAACCTCCTGGGGCACGTAGTGGCTGAAGTCCGTGGAGGCCACCACCAGGGCGTCCCTGCCCTCCAGGGCCTTTCTGAGCATCTCCCCGAGTTTCCGGGCGGTCCCGTGGTCCTGTGCCATCATGACGATGGGCAGCAGCCTCATCCCCCCTCCGGTCCCCCTCCCGGCTTTCTCCTCGAGCCACTGGAGGAAGGGGATCTGGACTTCCACCGAATGTTCGTACCGGTGTGCCCCCATGTCCGATTCCAGCCCCAGGTCTCTCAGCCTCTCGTACACCTCCTCGTCCACCGGCATCTCTCCCAGGGGCGTGTAGTAGGATTCTTCGGTCATGGAGACGCCCTTGCCGAACCCCGTGTGGTTGGGTCCGATGACCACCGCGACCTCCGGCAGTCCGTCCTCTCCCACGGCGTGGTACGAGTGGGCGGCCACGGGACCGGAGTACATGTATCCGGCGTGGGGGACCACCACGCCCTTTATCCTCCTGGGTCCCCTGTCCGGGTCTCCGGGAACCTCCGGGACTCTACCGGGACCCAGAGGGTGGAGAAAACATCTGTCTATCTGCTCCATGAGGCTCTCCCTGTCCCCGGCGTAGAACTGTCCGGCTACCGCTGGATAACGCATGGGCAAATCCTCCGGCCCCACATCCCCGGGGGAGTTTATAAACTTCTCCACGGACCCCCACGGGCCCGTATGCCGTCCGGCATCCTATAGTTCGGCCTCAAAGTCCTCTATGGTGAGCTTGTAATCCTCATCGCTGGCCAGCTGTCCCCTGGCCTTGAGTATCTCCCTGGTGAGCAGCCAATAGACAGCGGCCAGAGACCTGCGCCCCTTGTTGTTGGTGGGAATGACCAGGTCCACGTATCGGAGTTCGTTGTTGGCATCGCAGAGGGCCACCACCGGGAGACCCACGGAGACTGCCTCCCGTAGGGCCTGCTGGTCCGCCGCAGGGTCGGTTACCACGATGACATCAGGCTCTGTGAAGACGTCCAGAGATGGGTTGGTGAGAGTGCCGGGGACGAACCGGCCGGGGAAGCTCTTGGCCCCTATTGTGTCGGCGAACATCTTCACGGGCTTCTGTCCGTAGACCCTGGCGGATACCACAAGTATCTTCTCGGGGTCTATCCGGGAGAGGAACTTGGACGCTATCCTTATCCTCTCGTCCGTCTTCTTGACATCCAGCACGTAGAGGCCGTCGTTCCTCACCTTGAATATGAACTCCTTCATGTCGGCGCTCTTCTGCTGGGTTCCTATGTGAACCCCGGAAGTCAGATACACATCCTCGCTGACCAGCAGGGGGCTGTCGTCGCTCATCCGTTCATCCTCCGAACACATCCTCTTCTATCCTGACAAGTTCGTTCAGCTTGGCCGTTCTCTCCCCGCCCACCACCCCCGTCTTGATGGCGTAGGCTCCCACGGCAACCGCTATGTGGGCTATGGTCTCGTCCGTGGTCTCCCCGCTCCTGTGGGACACCACGGTTTCGTATCCGCTCCCGTGGGCCAGACGCACTGCGGCAAGGGTATCGGTGAGAGTGCCTA
>JAGHBH010000136.1 GCA_021161085.1 Thermoplasmata archaeon
GCGTATAGGGGGACGCCGGCGGGTGGCGGGGGAAAAAAGAAATATCGCCTCCCGTTTGGAGTGCCGAGGAGGCAACGGCCTTGAGGATAGAGGAGCATCCCATCATCCGGTACGAGAAGAGGAGGACGGTGAGGTTCACTTTCAACGGCCGGGAGATGGAGGGGCTGGAGGGGGAACCCATCGCCTCCGCCCTGTATGCCAACGGTGTGGTGGAGTTCACCAGAAGCCCGAAGCACGGGCGGCCCAGGGGACTGTACTGTGCCATCGGTAAATGTTCCAGCTGCATGATGCGGGTTGACGGTGTGCCCAACGTCCGCACCTGCATAACCCCCCTGAGGGAGGGGATGGTGGTGGAGAGCCAGAACGGGTATTCCCCTCCGCCGGGAGAGGATGCCGCCGATGCGGCCGATATACTGACCGGCGGTGTTGGCGGTGATGCCGGTGGTGTGGCCGGCGGCAGGACCCTTCCCTACGAGATGGATGTGGATGTGGCGGTGATAGGCGCGGGGCCTGCGGGTCTGGCAGCGGGGATAGAGGCCGCGAGGAAGGGTGTCCGTACGGTGATATTCGACGAGAACATCGTTCCGGGGGGACAGCTGATAAAGCAGACCCACAAGTTCTTCGGCTCCCATCTGGAAGAGGCGGGCACCAGGGGAATAGACATAGGAAAGGAACTGGTGGAGGACGCCATCTCGTCAGGAGCGGAGATACTCACCGAGGCCACGGTATTCGGCTTCTACGAGCCCAACATCCTGGGTGTCATGAAGGACATGCAGATAGTGAAGGTCAGAGCCCAGCGGGTGATCGTCGCGGCAGGAGCCTCCGAGAACGTCCTGGTCTTCGAGAACAACGACCTGCCGGGCATCTACGGCGCGGGAGCCATCCAGACCCTTGTCAACGTCCACGGTGTCCACCCCGGCGGGCGGGTGCTGATGATAGGAAGCGGCAACGTCGGGCTCATCGTCACGTATCAGCTGCTCCAGGCGGGTGTCCCCGTGGTCGGTATAGTGGAGGCCATGCCCCATATCGGCGGATATCTCGTCCACGCCTCCAAGGTGCGCAGGCTGGGCGTCCCCATATACACCGGCCACACCATAGTCGAAGCGCTGGGAAAGGACAGGGTGGAGGGTGCGGTGATAGCCGAGCTGGACGAACGCTGGCGGCCCAAAAAGGGAACGGAGAAGAGGATCGACTGCGAGATAATATGTCTGGCCGTCGGCCTCCGCCCCACCGTGGAACTGCTCTACCAGGCGGGCTGCGAGATGCGGTTCATCGGCGAGATGGGAGGCCACGTGCCCTATAGAGACGACAACATGGAGACCACCAGAAAGGGCTGGTACGTGGCAGGCGACTCGTCCGGTGTGGAAGAGGCCACGGCGGCCATTCTGGAGGGAAGGATAGCCGGACGCACGGCCGCCGCCAGCCTGACGGAATATACCAAAGAAGACAACGAGATGCTGGACGGATGGAAGAAGCGGCTGGAGGAACTCCGGGCGGGACCCACGGGCGAGAAGATAAGGAAGGGGCTGTCCAAACTCTCCGGGGGTGTGCTCTATGGTTAGCCAGAAACTCCTCCGGGAGGGGGTGGTGGCCGAAGAGGACCTTGTGGGCAGGATACCGAGCGAGGAGAGGATGAGGCAGCGGGGTTTTGCGGTCACCGAGTGCATCCAGGAGATACCATGCAATCCCTGTGTGGCCGCATGTCCCTTCCACGCCATATCCATGAAGGACCTCAACGCCCCCCCGGTGGTGGACTTCGACCTGTGCACCGGATGCGGAAACTGCGTCCGCTACTGCCCCGGGCTGGCCATCTTCATAATAGATGTATCAAAGGAGGAGGCGACGGTCACCCTCCCCTACGAGTTCCTCCCCGTACCCGAGGTCGGAGACAGGGTCTCAGGCCTGGACCGTGAGGGCAGGGAGATATGCACGGCCGTGGTCAAGAAGGTCATGCCAGGTGACAAATACAACGGCACCAGCACCATAACCGTGGCGGTCCCCCGGGATCTGGTGATGGAGGTCCGCAACATAAAGATGCCGGAAGGCCAGCGGAAAGCCGGAGGGGGTGGTCCCCTGTGAGGGTGATATGCCGCTGCGAGGACATAGACGAGGAAGAGGTGCTCCGCGCTATAAGGGAGGGGTACACGGATCTGGAGTCCCTCAAACGCCACCTCCGCATAGGCATAGGCCCGTGCCAGGGGAGAACCTGCATGCCCCTGCTCATAAGGATTCTGGCCCGGGAGACTGGCAGGAGGCCGGAGGAGATCGCTCCGACAACCTTCCGGCCGCCGGTCAAACCCATACCCCTTGGGGTTCTGGCGGACCGACCCGGGGAATCGGAGAACGCGGGGCGTGCGGGTGACGCTGAGGGCGATGCGGATCATGGTACGGAGGATGAGCCGGAGGGGGGTGGCGGACGGTGAAGGACAGATACCACGTGGTCATAATCGGCGGTGGGGTGAGCGGCTGCGGCCTGGCGTACACCCTCTCCACCATGGGCATCACCGACGTGCTGGTCCTGGAAAAGAGATACCTGAACGCCGGGGCCACGGGCCGATGCGGCGGGGGGATAAGACAGCAGTGGAGCACAAGGGAGAACATCCGGCTGGCCATGGAGAGCGTCAAACGTTTCGAGGTGCTGGCCGAGGAACTGGAATACGAGATCGAATACGAACAGGGGGGCTATCTGATACTCAACTACACGGAGGAAGAGGACGAGCAGTCCAGGAAGAATGTCGCCCTCCAGAACTCCATGGGACTGGACAGCAGATACATCTCGCCGGAGGAAGCCAGGGAAATCGTGCCGGCCCTCAACACCTCCGACATCCTGGGGGCCACGTTCTGCCCCACGGACGGACACGCCAACCCGTTCTGGGTCACCGAGGGATACGCCAGGGCCGCCAGACGGGCGGGGGTGGAGATACTCACGGGAATCGAGGCGACGGGCTTCCGCACCGGGGACGGGAGGATAGAGGAGGTGGAGACCACCCGGGGGCCGGTCAAGGCCGACTATGTGGTGAACGCCGCCGGAGCGTGGAGCGCCACCCTGGCTGCCAGGGCGGGGGTGGAACTGCCCAACCGCCCCTACCGCCACGAGATACTGGCCACCGAGGTGTACCGCCACTTCCTGGACCCCATGGTCATATCCTTCAGCAAGGGCATATACTTCAGCCAGACCAAGAGAGGGGAGATAGTCGGAGGCATAGGGGATCCCAACGAGCCCTCCGGCTTCAACATGAAGGGCAGCCTCAACTTCCTCCACCGGATGGCCAGGGAGATAACCCACATCATCCCCTCCTTCAGGAATCTGAACGTGGTCCGCCAGTGGGCGGGCCTGTACGATGTCACCCCCGACGCCAGGCCCATACTCGGAGCCGTGCCTGAGCTGGACAACTTCATCCAGATGAACGGATACAGCGGGCACGGGTTCATGATAAGCCCCATGTGCGCCAGGCTGACCGCCGAGATCATAGCCTACGGGCGGACGAAGACCATGTCCATAGACACCCTCACCGTGGACCGGTTCAGAAGGGGCGACCTGGAGATGGAAGCCAACGTGGTGGGATAGTTCTATCTCTGCTGCGGCAGGAAGGGGGCAAGGGCACTGGCGAAGGCCGGCCAGTGGCGGGTCTGAAGCAGCAGCGTGCCCGGGCCGACGAAGTCCGCCACCAGTCCCTCCCCGCTCAGGAGGGTGGATTTTATTCCCCCGACACGGCGGATGGTGTACTGCATGTGGGCCGGCCAGGCGACCAGATGTCCGTTGTCCACGCTCAGCATCTCCCCGGGGGCAAGGGTCCTCTGGACTATGGCGCCGAAAGAGGCCAGCCAGATGGTCCCGTATCCGTTGGCGTAGAGCATGAAAAGGCCGCCCTCCGCCATGAGGCCCTTGAGGCCCTGCCAGTTGGTGTCGATGTTCACGCCGGGAGCCGAGGCCAGATAGGATGTCTTCTGTATTATCAGCTCCCCGCCTTCCAGGGTGACGCCCACTATATCACCGATGCCCGGGGCCACGAGGGTCAGCTCCCCCGGACCCCCCTGGGCGGTGTAGGTGTTGACGAAGAAGGATTCTCCCCCCAGGGCGGCGACCTTCAGACTCTTCAGGATGCCGGAGGCCCTCTTCTTGGTCTCGATGGTCAGGGTCCTGCTCATGGTCATCATCGCCCCCTTCTCGGCGGTGACGCTCTGGCCCTGGCTCAGCTGCAGCTTGAGAGCGGTGAACGCCGGTGTTCCCTCCTTGCTGAAATTGTAGTTGTCCTTCGTCCGTCCCTCCTCGTCCAACACCAGGGTGAAACCCCTCACATTACCCGGGGCGGGACCCGGGGCAGGAGGCACACCCGGAGGGGCGGGCGGAGCCTGCCGGACACCGGCGGGAGGCTGCCGGGGAGCCTGAGGCGGATACCCCTGCGGAGGAGGCTGCTGCTGGGCATACTGACCCTGCGGGGGGGCCGCATAGAAGGGGAGACCGCAGTTCATACACGCCTGCACATTCTGGGGGTTCTCATAACCACAACGGGGACATCTCATATCCAACACCGCCACACCCATACCCCACAGAGGGTTTAATCTTTGCCCCCCACACCTTACATTTTCACAACAGCCCGCAGCCGGCCAGCCTCTAGTCCCCCGGTTCCAAAAAACTCTTTACCCCCGCCACCAATCCACCCC
>JAGHBH010000177.1 GCA_021161085.1 Thermoplasmata archaeon
CCCCTCCCCCACCCCGAAGAGCTGGACGCGGGTGACGTTCAGAGGTATCTCCCCCACGGGTATGGAGGGATCCAGGAGGGCGGTGCCTCCCCGCAACACCGTTCCCTTGCCGGTCTCCGCATCGCCGAAAAGAAGGATGCTCTCCACCAGGGGGTTGACCAGAGCAAGCATCACCGCCCGTTTCATATGAGGCTGGCCCACGATGGCGGTGAAGGGGAAGGGGGGCACGTGCTCACGCTCCACCTTGACCGGAGGGAGAGACCAGACATCAGGTATCTTCACCTCGGGAAGGTCAAGCGACATCCGCCACCTCCTCCGCCATGGTGTCCCCCTCCACCTCCTCAGGTGTCTCAAGCATCAGCGACAGGGGAAGAACGAGCCTCGCCGCCTCCAGGGCATGGCGCTCCTCCACAACGGACACCCCCTCGTATGCCGCAAGCGTTCTGGCAGCGGCCCCTATCTTCGCCTCGGTGCTGTTCCCGCTGACCCCCAGAACCTGGCATATCCTGGTTATCAGGTCCATGGCCGAGTCGGAGAGCCTGGTCTCCGGAAGAAGCTCGGCGGCCCTCTCCAGTCTCTCCTTGGCCTTCTTCCTCTCCTCCGTTATGGCGGCGATTATGCCGTCCGGGTGATTTCCGTAGTCGTACTCGAAAGCATAGGCTGCCAGATGCATGTCCACGAAATCCTCGTAGGAGGCCCGTATGACCATGGTGGCCTGCTCCAGCAACAGGGGATTTATCTCCGCCCCCCTCCTGCTCAGGGTTCCTATGACCGTGAATCTTGCGGTATGTCTCTCCGTATATTCTTCGTTGCTGACGATGTTCTCCCCTCTCTTCAGCACGTCGGCCAGCGCCTCCGCCGCATCATCCTCCATCATGTCTATGTTCTCCACGAAGATGACCCCCCGGTGGGCGAAGGAGAAGATGTTGTACGTTATCACCCTGCTGATGTACAGCTTTCCCTTCAACTCCTCCAGCGTGGTCTCGTGGGCGACCTGGACGATGGGCACCTCCCTCTCTTCCACAGGTACCTCTCCCCCGCCGGTCCCGTATTTGAGGCTGCACTCACGGCAGAACATGGCCGGTTCTTCCGGGTCACAGTTGAAGAAACAGCCCTCTACTGTCTTCATCCTCAACATCAGATATTTGATGAACTGGGTGGCGTTGCTCACCGTGGAACTGTCGAAACCGTCCACCAGGACGAGTTTCAACTCCTCCCTGTTGATGAAGGGCAAAATCAACTTCTCCTTCACCACGGAGGACTCGGCCACGTCGGCGAAATCTCCCGAGGGAGGACCTATGCTGTTCCTTGCCTCCTCCGACAGCAGGGAGACCGCGGTGTGAACGGCCCTCTCCACGTCCTCCTGGGACACCCTGGTCCTGTCACCCAGAAGGGCGTAGGCCTTGGCCAGCTCCCGGATGTCGCACACGTTCTTTATCCCCGGAACGGCCTCTTCCATCCGGTTGCACAGGACCTCCTCTCTCTCCCTGAGAAGGACGCTCTTCCCCTCGCTCCTCTTCTCCGCCGCATGCACCAGCATCTCCCGCCATCTCCTGCGCAGCTGGTTTTCGAACTGTGAGGGGTCGGTGTCAAACCACTTCTGGAATATTATGGCCCTGGTACGCTCCTCTATCAGGTCCAGTTCGCCCCGGTCGACGGTGATGGAGAACACATCCCGCAGGGCCCTTGGCACGCTGTCCCGGCTGCCCAGGGCCACGAGGGTGAAATGCATGGGGGGCCTGAGTTCTTCCGGCATGTCCGGAACCGGAGCACGTCCGGTCCTCAACACCTCGGCCAGTTCTTCGGCGACCTCCGGATCCAGGGACTCCAGGTCTTCTATGAAAACCATGCCCCGGTTGGCCCCGGAAAGCAGCCCGCCCTTGACAAGCCAGTGGACAAAACGCCGGCCCCACAGGTCCCCTGCCTCGGCATCCTGCGGCAGCATCACCACGGGCATGGTCTCCTTCACCACATCCAGGGAACCCTCCTCCCATCGGATCCTGCACGTGGCACACAGATTCTCCAGGTCATGGGGGTCGCATCCGTGCGGGCATCCGTCCACCACATCCATCTCCAGGACGGAGGACGACAGAACATCCAGAACGGTCTCCAGAACCTCTCTGGAGAATCCCTCCAGGAGCAGGCCTCCTATCCGGGGGTTGGCGGTCAGATTCGCCATCTGCTGGAGCACCATATCAACATCGGAATAGAGATCGGGATCCTTGAGGGCCCCCGCTGAAGAAGAGAGGGCGTGGAAATAGGTGCCGCCGCCCTCTTCCGCAAGGCGTCTTGCCACATCCGACCCTTCGGGACTCACGTCCACGACCAGGAAGGGGATGCCCCGGTCCTTTATCTCCCTGGCCAGCCGGGAAAGTTCGGCGTTCACATCACCCCCTATGGTCTCCGGCGTGTTGGCCCCCCCATCGGTCAGAACCACCAGCAGGGACACCGCCGCCGGCTCGCCAGCCTTCTTCTCCATGAGATTCTTCAACCCCAGCCGTATGCCCTTTGACAGGGGGGTGGTCCCTCCGAAGGACAGGGAAGCGAGAAGCTTCTTTCCCTTCTCCACGCTGGTGGTGAACGGGAGCACCACCTCGGCGTCCGTTCCATGGCAGGCCACGATGGATATCCTGTCCCTCTTCTGATAGGCGTCCAGAAGCATCTCGTCCAGCACTTCCTGGAGGGCCTTCATCTTCAGATAGGACACCATGGAACTGCTCGTGTCCAGCACCAGGGATATGAGGGAAGAGGTCTTCTTCCTCCTGACCTTCTCCCTGTAGTCCCTCTTCTTCACCTGGACCTTTCCGCCCCTGGAATGCATTATGGCCGACATTATTGTGGGCAGAACGGCGATATCCACAGGCCCCTCGCCCTGGGGAATCCTGTACTTGACGTACCTGCCCTGCTTCCCCACGGTGAGTA
>JAGHBH010000078.1 GCA_021161085.1 Thermoplasmata archaeon
CTTCGTCTTGAGGTCCAGTATCCCCTCGCTGAGCACCTTTCCCATGAAGGCCTTGAAATGCCGCATGGTCTCCGGCTGGTGGCCAGAAAGGCTCTTCATCATCTCCATCACATCGTCCACGGACTCCTGCATCTCTCCCATGGTATCACCGAGAGAGGGGAGGCCTCCATGGGTAAAAACGTTTCGCCGGCGTCTTTAGCATCATCTGCCGTCCTGGCCGCCGGAGGCTTTCAGCCCCGCTATCCTCCCGGCCATCTCCCCCCGGTCCCTGAACAGATAGCTTCCGGCCACCAGCGCATCGGCCCCGGCTTCCACGGCCATCCTTCCCGTATCCCGGTTCACCCCGCCGTCCACCATGATGATGAAATCCCTCCCCAGGGCCTCCCTTCTCTCCCTGACCCATGATATCTTCGGGAGAACGTCTTCCATGAATCTCTGGCCACTGAACCCGGGGTTGACGGTCATGACCAGCACGAGGTCCACCTCGTCCAGATACGGCTCCAGGGCCTCCGGGGGTGTGGGGGGGTTTATGCTTATCCCGGGGGAAACCCCCAGATCCCTTGCACGGCGTATGAATTCCCCCGGGTCATCGCCTGCTTCGACATGACAGGTGATCCAATTGGCTCCGGCCTTGACAAACTCCTCCAGATACTGGAGGGGGTGTTCTATCATGAGATGCACGTCCAGAGGCAGGGAGGTGTGGGGTCTGATGGAGCGGACGACCACGGGGCCTATGGTGAGGTTGGGGACGAAATGGCCGTCCATCACATCCACGTGGATCATGTCCGCCCCCGAGGCCTCGCACAATCTCACATCCTCTCCCAGGCGGGAGAAATCGGCGCTCAGTATGCTGGGGGATACGAGAATGCCTTCCCTTCTCATGGAGGGGGCAAGGACAACGGGGCTTAACTCTTTTTCTCACCCCTGCCCCTCCTTCTCGCCCCATCCTCCCTCGCAGTCCTCCGTCCCGCAGTCATCGCAAGCCTTCTCACAGGGTTCTATGTGCAGGTCCACCCTGTATCCGGGAAATCTCTCCCTCAGCGCATCGTTCACCTCGTGCGTGAGAGCATGGGCCTCCCCAACGTCCATATCACTGGCCACCACCGCATGGACGGTGATGTGCCCCCTCTCCCCCTCGTCGAACCTGTTGAGCGTGTGGTAGCTCATTATCTTCGGATGCTCTTTCAGTATGGATACAAGGGCTCTCTCCACTTCCCGGGAACATCCGGATTCCGACGAGGGTTCTATGTGAACTATGACCTCCGCATCCAGGACATTCCGGACGGCCCTCTCCACCTCATCGGCTATCCTGTGGGACGCCCTGGTGGTCGTACGTCCGTCCACGGTGACATGAATGCTCAGTATCCTCCGGTTGCCGTAATCGTGCACATATACATCATGGGCGTCCAGCACCCCCTCCACGCCCTCGGCGGCTCTCTTTATCTCGGCGGCCTTCTCCCTGTCCGACCCCCGGCCGACCAGCAGATCGATGCTGCCCCTGGCCAGACGCAGGGAAGGATAGATGATGACAAGGCTTATCACCACACCCATTACCGGGTCCGCAATCTCATAACCGGCATCCACCAGGAGGATGGCGGCCAGCACTCCCACGGTGGTAAGGGCGTCCGACCTGTGATGCCAGGCGTCCGCCTCGACGGCGCTGCTGTGGATGTGCCGCCCTATCTTGAAGCTGAAGCGGGCCATGGCCTCCTTGACCGCCAGGCCCACCAGGAGAATGGAGAACACGACCACACGGTTTCCCTCCAGCATGACGGGCTGGGGATGGATGAACTTCAACGCTCCCGAGTAGAGGAGGAGAACGCCTGTGGCCAGCAGCATCAGGGAGAGGAGCAGGGTGGTGATATACTCGTATCTCCCGTGGCCGAAGGGATGTCCCTCGTCCGGCTCCTTCTTGGCGGCGGTCATGCCCACCACCAGAAGAATGCTGGTCCCAACGTCGCTGACTGTGTGAACGCCGTCCGCCACTATGGATAGGCTGTTGACCAGGAGACCCACCGCTATCTTGAACACCGCCAGCAGAATGTTTCCCACTATGCTAACCCCGGCCTCCAGATATGCGTATTTGGCCCTGACCGCGGGCTCCCTGGAGTCTCCGTAGTGGGGTATGATGCTCATCGTAACTGCAACAGCCTGGGGGTTTTGTGTTTTTTCCCGACGGAGGCTGTTGAATCCGAGACCTTTACGGCATGTTGCGGACGACCTCTTCCGCCATCTCCAGCGTGGTGTTGGAGCCGCCCATGTCGTAGGTGCGGACCTTTCCTTCCTTTATGGTCTTCGCTATTCCCTTTTCCAGGGCCGCGGCCTTCTCCTTTTCTCCTATATAATCGAGCATCATCTTGGTGGCCAGCAGCATGGCGGTGGGGTTGACCTTGTACATGCCGGCGTACTTGGGCGCGCTGCCGTGTGTGGGCTCGAACACGCCGTAGTTCTCACCGATATTCCCCGCCGGGCTGAAGCCAAGGCCGCCCACCAGCTGGGCGCTGAGGTCACTGATGATGTCGCCGAACAGGTTGCTGGTGACCAGAACGTCGTAGTCCTGGGGGTTCTTGACCAGCCACATGGCCTGGGCGTCTATGTTGGTCTCCCACAGCTCCACGTCCGGGTATTCCTCCGCCACCTTTCTGGCTATTCTCACGAACAGGCCGCTGGTCTCCCTCAGCACGTTTGGCTTCTCCACCACGGTGACGCTCTTCCTGCCGTGCTCCCTGGCATACTCGAAGGCCGCCCTTATTATCCTCTCCGATCCCTTCCTGGTTATTATCCTGGCCGTTATGGCCATGTCCTCCGGCGGCAGGTCCTTGAACTTGTTCATCTTCTTGTTGTAGGAGGCCATCATTTCCCTGAGGTCCTGGGGGACTGGATAGAACTCCACCCCCGCATACATGCCTTCGGTGTTCTCCCTGAACACCACCAGGTCTATGTCGTCCCTGTAGTTCAGGGGGTTGCCGGGATACGCCTTGCAGGGTCTGACATTCATATATAAGTCCAGTTCCTGTCTCATCCTCACTATGGGGCTGAAATACACATATCCCTTCCCCTGGAGAGAGGGGTCCAGCTCCTTCTGGGCCTCGTCCTTGGGCTTGGAGGTTATGGCCCCGAACAGACATACGTCGGTGTTCCTGAGAAGGTCCAGAGTTCTCTGGGGGAGCGGGTCTCCCTCCTTCTTCCAGAACTCCCATCCCACATCTCCGTGGATGTACTCGGCATCCAATCCAAGGGCGTCCAGAACCCTCATGGCGGCATCCATCACGTCCTTTCCCACACCGTCTCCAGGCAGCACGGCAATCCTGTACCTAGCCATATATCTCACCTCTCTGCAACCAGCAATACGGGCACCCCACCGAAAGGCAAGGGATATATAAAGAATGGGGGGTTAAGGTGGCGGGAGAGTGGACGGGAGGTGAGACCCATGAGTGTGAAAATGCCAAATCCCCCAACAGTAAAAAAACCTCTTATTATATATCTGGTGATAGGGATAGTAATAGGGGCCGTTCTCGCGGGCTATGCGGGATACAGATATCTGGCAGGAAGGGAGGAAACCCCGCCCCCTGGGGGAGAGGATGATGGAGGAGAGAACGGAACCAACGTGATATACTACGGGCCAGGCATGGACAGACATCTCCTGCTGGGGCCGAACACCACGAGAATAATCGTGGAGGTGGACTGGGTTTCCGGATACCGTCCCTCCGACCAGGCCCTCTCGGTCTTGGGCGACCGGATAGAGGATACTGGAGGCAAACAGTACACCATCATGTGGGATGACGAGATAATCACCAACACCACATCATACACCCGGGAGACCCTGGAGAAACTGGAGAAAGAGCACAGGGACACACCTCCCGAAGGTCTGAACGGAGAGGCATCCATATACCTCCTGTGCCTGGACGGGGTGTACAACTCCACCCAGGGCATCCTGGGCGTGGCCTACAACGGCACCAGCATGGCCATCATGGAGGAACAGATAGAAAACATAGATATCCCGCTGATACTCAGAAACCTGGTATCCCCCCAGGATTTCGAGGCCTCGGTGATGGTCCACGAGATGGGGCACCTCTGGGGGCTGGTGAACATAGGATACGAGAGCGAAAAAGATCACGAGGACAAGGAACACCCACACCACTGCACACACGACACCTGCGTCATGTACTGGGCCCTGGAGACCTCCCCCTCTTCCTACATAGACAACTTCCTCAACACCGGAAGCCCGAAGCCCCCCACCACCTTCTGCGACGACTGCAAATACGACATCCAGAAGATAGCCGACGGAGAATATTAGCCGTCCCGTCCCCCCTCCGGGTCTCCCGGACCCTTTATCCAGAACCCTGTTGAAAACGTGGTATTATCCCCTCCCCCCGGAGAACCATCCCCCTGGGACACCGGCCATTCCTTCAACCTCCCTCTCCAGCCA
>JAGHBH010000100.1 GCA_021161085.1 Thermoplasmata archaeon
AGGGAGGGGAGAGGAGGGCGGCCGGCCTAGTAGGGCTGGTCCGCCAGCACGAACTTGTAGCCGTAGTTTATGGTGCCCTCTTTTCCCTCTTCGGATATCCTGCGGAGGACGGCCTTGACCCGCTTGCCTATGGCCACATCCTCCGGCTCGCAGTCTATCACCTGTGAGGTCACCCTGACCCCGTCGTCCAGTTCGACCACGGCCATGACGTAGGGGGCCATGGCCTCGAATCCCTTCTGGGCGGTGTGGATGACCGTGTAGGTTACTATGGTCCCCTCGGGTTTCAGCCTGTAGGGCTCCATCTTGCCCAGGCTCTTCCTGTGGCAGTCCGGGCACATATCCCTCGTGGGGAACCATATCTTTCCGCAGTTACCGCACCTGCTGCCCATGAGGCTGTACCTGCTGGGTATCTCTCTCCAGAATCTCGGCATCATCTACCACCCCCTCTTGAATATGTGGACAGCGCACGAGGCACCGCTGCCCCCGATGTTGTGCGTCAGCCCGATCTCTACATCCTTGAGCTGCCTCTTGCCCGCATCTCCCCGGAGCTGAAGCACGGCCTCCACGGTCTGGGCTATCCCCGTGGCACCCACCGGGTGGCCCTTGGCCTTCAGCCCGCCGGAGACGTTCACCGGTATCTCGCCGTCCCTCTGGGTCCTTCCCTCCTCCACGGCCTTTCCACCCTCGCCCTTCTTGAAGAAGCCCAGGTCCTCGGTGGCGATTATCTCGTTGATGGTGAAGCAGTCGTGCACCTCGGCGAAATCCACGTCCTTGGGCTCTATCCCCGCCATCTCGTAGGCCATCCTGGCGGCGGCCACCGTTGCGTCCGTGGTGGTGATATCCCGCCGGGAATGGAGGGCTATGGTGTCGCTGGCCTGTCCGGAACCGGCGATCACCACCGGCCTGTCCGTGAACTCCCTCGCCCGCTCCAGAGGGGCAAGGACAACGGCGGCGGCCCCGTCGGACACCGGGGAGCAGTCGAACAATCCCAGGGGGTCGGCCACCATGGTGGAGTTCAGCGCCTGCTCCATGGTTATCTCCCTGGGGAAGTGGGCCTTCGGGTTGAGGGTGGCGTTCTTGTGGTTCTTGACCGCCACCATGGCCATCTGTTCCTTGGTGGTCCCGTACTCGTGCATGTGCCTGCGGGCCATCATGGCGTACAGGCCGGGGAAGGTTATACCGAAGGCCGCCTCCCACTCCTGGTCCGCAGCCATACCCAGTGTGTCGGTGGCCACGCTGCCGGGCACGTCGGTCATCTTCTCGGCGCCGCCCACCACCACTATATCATGAAGTCCGCTGGCCACGGCCATGAACCCCTCTCTCAGGGCAATACCGCCGCTGGCACAGGCGGATTCAATCCTGGTGGCCGGTATGTGCCTGTCCACCAGACCGGAGTATTCGGAGATTATGGGGGCCATGTGCTCCTGCCTCACGAACCTCCCCGGGGACATGGTGCCCACATAGAGGGCATCTATGTCCTTTCCCTCTATGCCGGCGTCGTTCACCGCTGCGGCCCCGGCCTCTATGCCGAGGCTTCTCAGGCTCCTGTCCCAGAGCTCGCCGAACTTGGTCATCCCGACCCCTATGACTGCTACCTCTCTCATCGTATCACTCTCCCTTCATGTGGATCTTCTCCCGGAGCTTGGCATAGACTCCGTAGTCCACATACTTCTTCCTGGCTATCAGGTCCTCCACCCTGGCGGCGGCGTCCCTGTCCATCTTCTCTATCTCGTCGGTCACCGTGATGTCGAAGCCGTCCGATCCGGCTCCGGAGCCGAAGGAGACGGCGAATATCCTCTCTCCGGGTTTGGCCACGTCCAGTATGGCTGCCAATCCCAGGGGTACGGCCCCGGAGTAGGTGTTGCCTATCCTCGGCGTCAGAAGCCCCCTCTCTATCTGCTCCGGGGTGAAGCCGAGCCTCTTGGCCACGGTCCTGGGGAACTTGCCGTTGGGCTGATGGAAAACGGCGTGGTCGTAGTCCCGGGGCTCCGTGCCCGCGATGTCGAACAGCTTTCTGGCACAGTTCATTATGTGCTTGAAGTATGCCGGTTCTCCGGTGAAGCGGCCGCCGTGGCTGGGATACTTGGCTCCCTCACGCCTCCAGAAATCCGGGGTGTCCGTGGTGTAGGATGTGGTGTGGTTCACCGCCGCTATCACCTTTTCCCTTCCTATCAGATAGGCGGCTCCCCCGGCGGAGGCCGTGTATTCCAGGGCGTCACCCGGCGCCCCCTGGGAGGTGTCGGCTCCTATGGCCATCCCGTAGTCTATCATCCCGGCGTCAACCAGCCCGAGGACGTTCTGGATGGCCGCCGTTCCGGCCTTGCAGGCGAACTCGTAGTCCGCCGCCGTCATGTCCGGTGTGGCTCCTATGGCCTCGCCAACTATGCCGGAGGTGGGCTTCACGGCGTAGGGGTGGCTCTCGCTGCCCACGTATATGGCACCTATCTTAGTGGGGTCCACGCCGCATCTGGCCAGGGCGCTCCTGGCGGCGGCGACGGAGATGGTCACCACGTCCTCGTCCGCGTTGGGCACGGACTTGCTCTCGACACCCAGGCTCTTTCCCCTGGCCTTTCCGTCGACACCCCACACCTTCCCTATGGCCTCGGGGGTTATGCGGAGCCTGGGTATGTACGCTCCATAGCTCACTATTCCCGCTTTCATGGTCTGTTCCTCCTTTGGGTTTCTTCATCCTTCTTCATCGTACCTTTCTTCATAATCTTCCCTCCTCTTTCTCCATCTTCCCGGTGAATGCGGCCAGACGCTCCACCGCCTCGTGGGTGCTGAGTGGTGAGGTCACCAGCGGTATGGCCTCCACGTCGGCCAGTTTGATCGCCAGGGGGTCCACCTTCTTGGGACGCAGATAGACGACCATCCCGGGTTTCAGGGGATGGGCCCGGACCGCTATCATGGGGCTCCGGCCGTATTCCACGTCGGTGAACACCAGGGCCCTCTCGGTGCTCCAGCCGTATATCCTGAGGTAGTCGTAGCTGCCCAGCCGCAGTATGGCCCGGAGGCTGTCTATTATCGTGTATCCGTAGAGGTCCCTCTCCCGCCCCTCGGTGTTCACCACCTCCCCCTCCATTATCTCAAGGAACTCGTACACGGAGACGCTTCTGGGAAACTCGCTCATGCCCAGGACCACATCGCTGCTCTCTCCCAGCATGTATTCTTTGAGAACGGGCGAGCCCCTCTTCTTGTCCAGTTCTATGAGGCTCTCCACTATCCTGCGGACCGTGGCCACTCCGGGAGAACGCCTCCGCCCGGCCTCGTAGTCGCTTATGACGGAGGGGGAGACGCCCATCTCCTGGGCCAGCTCCTTCTGGTGGACGGCGAACTTCTCCCGCCACTTCCTCATGGTGGCCCCGAAGTTGTGGGAGACCACCATCTCCCCGGCTATCTTCTCCATCAGTTCCCTTTCCATGTGGGCGGGAAAAACACCCCCGTATATAAAACTGCCGATACACTACTTCGCTATTTGACGAACAAAGGCGTGTGGGGTCGTTCGTGAGAGGATAAAGGGGGGACGGCAAAGGGCGGAGGCATGCCCGGACGCCGGGTCTTTCTCACTCCGCCTCCATCCCTTTTCCTTCATCCCCCTCCTCTTTCTCCTCTTCCTCCACCGCCTTATCCTCTTCTCCTTTTCCCGGATACTTCTTCCTGCCCCAGAGGACGAGCAGGGTGGGGAGGACGAAGACGCTGGAGACGTAGCCGAAGAACACGGCCATGGCGGTTATCTCGCCGAACACCCTCATGGGGGCCAGGGGGCTGAGGCCGAGGATGAGGAAGCCGCCCACCGTGGTGGCCGCCGCACCGGTGAGGGCGGTTCCCGTGTGGGAGACCGCCTCCCTGCAAGCCATGTATACGTCTTCCTGGCGGCCGACCTCCTCCATGAACCGGTGGCTGAGGTGTATGGAATAGTCCAGTCCCAGGCCTATGCTCAGCGCCGCTATCATGTTGGTCATCACGTTCAGGGAGAATCCCAGCACGTACATGGCCCCCCACATCCAGAGGACCACCAGTATTATGGGAACGATGGTTGCCAGGGCCAGGAGGGGGGCCCTGTAGACATAGGAGAACACCGCCAGGAGAAGGATGAAGCTCAGTATGATGGTGAGGAGCATGCTCCTTATCTGGTTCCTGTTTATCTCGTCCCTGGTCTCCTTGCCCACCAGCAGACCACCAGTGAGGACGGCGGACTCTATACCCGGATTCTCCTCCAGGGTGCCTATCATCCGCTCCACGGCTGCTCTCATCTCATCCAGTTCGCTGTCGGAGAAGGCCGAGGACTGGAAGCGCACCACAGTATCCCCGTATCCCGTGCCGTTCCTCTCCTCCAGCACGAAGGACATCTGGCTCCCCCAGTAGGGGTCGTCCATCAGCATGTCGTAGACCCCCTCCACGTTCCGGTCGGGCAGCCCGTCGCCGTCGTCGTCCAGTGCCGTTATGTTCTCCGCCAGACTCTCGTTGTATCCCATGTCCCCCGGCAGTGCCGAGGAGGCGTCCCGGATGACGGACACCACGGACAGGGGGGTCTCGTTGGAGGCGTAGGGTATGTCCCCGAGGCCCGTGCAGAAGTCGTCCAGAGCCCTGAGGACCTCCGGGTCGGCGATGTCTCCTTTTATGAGCACGTAGAATGTGTCGCCAGTGGACTCGAAGTTGGCGTCCATGTATCTTATCGCACCGCTCTCCTCAATGCTCTCAGGCAGGAAGTCCATGATATCGAACTCGCTGGTCAGCTGCGACGCCCCGTAGGCGGCCAGCAGGGAGACCACTATCACGGCGGCTATGACCTTGGACGGGTGTTTCTCCGCAGCGTAGGCGCTGGAGCCCAGGGCGTTGTTGAGGAACGCCACGCCGCTGGCCTTGACGGAGTTCACCATGTCCCCGCCGGCCAGGGCTCCCCCGAGGAGGGAGGGCCTGCGGCCGTTCTTAGCCTCATCTTTTTCTCTCTTCTCGCCCTCCGACCCTTCCTCGCCCCCCTCCTTTTTATCCTCTCCCTCTTTCTCGCCGGCCGCCATCCACTCGAGGCCCACCACCCTCTTGCCCTTCCTGAGCCTCCGCCGGTCCCCGATTATCTTGACGGAGGGGATGAGGGCCAGGGTGACCACCAGGCTGAGGAAGACGCCCAGGGCGGACAGGACGCCGAAATCCTGGATGGGCTTCAGGGAGGCCGTGGTGTTGGAGAGGAAACCTATCATGGTGGTTATGGTGGTGAGGGACAGGGCGCCGCCCACGGTTATCATGCTCGCCCACGCGGCCTTGGGTATCTCCCTCCCCCGGCGCAGTTCCTCCCTGTACCTGAGTATGAGGTGTATGGAGTAGTCTATGCCCAGTCCCACCAGCAGCACGGGCACGGCCACGAGTATGATGTTGAAGGAATACCCGGCCAGGGAGGCTATGCCGAACACCCACACGACCGCCAGGAACACCGATAGAAGGCTCAGAACGGCATCCCCCAGGTTCTTGAAGTTCAGCACGAGCACTATGAACACGAACAGGAGGGCGGCGGGGAAGAGGGTGCTCATGGACTCCTGGGCGGTGTTGTTTATCTTGTCCAGCAGAACCTGCATGGCTATGGGGGTGAGGTCCGATCCGCCCAGGGTCCCCTCGCTCTCCATCTGGCGGACGATCTCGCCCATCCTCTGCTCGGCATCGTACAGTTCCCTGTCGTCTGCCGAGGAATCCAGGAGGACTAGGATCATGAACGCCTCGGCCCTGGCCTCCCCATCTCCCACCGCTGCGTCCTCCGAGAGCATGGGAGTGAAGCCGTTCCACGTCTCCTCCACCTGGTCTGCCAGCAGGGGCAGGAAGTTCAGCATGTCGCCGGCCGATGCCTTTTTCTCCAATTCCTCAACTGCCTTGGAGAATCTATCTCCATATTCTTCCAGGGGCGTGGTGTTGTCCCACGGAAGTGCCGCGGACAGCCATTCTATCCTGGACACCAGCACCCGGGAGTCGTTGGCCGCCTTTCTCATGGCCGCGGACATGTTGGCGAACCGGCCGGAGACGCTGTCCACCAGGTTTTCCAGGTGAGAGGCGTTGTATTCCTTCATCCGCTCCAGCACGCCCGCCAGTTCTTCCTGTGTGAGGTTGCTGTACCATTCCAGCTCGGCGGTCCTGTTGAGTGTCTCGTCGGGAAATGACAGGTTCGGCTCGGGCCTGGAGGGGCCCCCGGAGGGCTGTTTAGGGGGTATCTGGGTGACCAGCAGCAGGTCCGCCCTGGCCTTTGCACTCGGAGGCAGGTCGGAGAGGGCCAGGGTGGTGTATCCCCTTATGCCGTCCAGGAACGGCTGGAGGAGGGAAACATCCATGTTTCCCACTTCTCCTACTCCTCCTACTCCGGTGCCGTTGCCGTCCTCCCCCGTGTTGTTGGAGCCGGAGAGGAAGAGGAATATGTCGATGGCGTCATCACACACACCATCGTCCTCCGAGAGGGAGAGGACCGTGTGCAGGTCCATCATGAGGGAGAGAAGGAACTCCGTACCTCCGTATAGCATGGCCAGGGAGCCATATCCATCACCGGATGCAGATAGAAGGGCCAGGGAGGAGTTCACGGAGGCGTTCGCATCCCCGGAGGAGAGAGCCCCATCAAGGGGTGGTATGGCGGCGGATATGTTGGACAGGTGAAAGAGGGATAGAGAGGTTGATGCCATCCCACCCTGGACCACGGGGAGGGTCTGGGATATGGATGCGGCCAGCGTCGGGAGTGCCGTGGGGTCCGTGCCCATGTTCGCCTCCGCCCAGTAGGTGGTGGAGTTGAGGGTGTTCAGCGAATCGTATATGGTGGGGTACATGAAGAGGATGGAGAGGGCCTCCGAGAGGTTCTCCTGCAGCCGGTCTATCCAGAAGGATATGTTGACCTGGTCCCCCGTCTGGATGTGGAACAGCAGGGTGGAGGCGGAGGTGTTCACCCAATACAGGATGTTGTTCTCTTCATCTACTCGACTGAGGTTCTCGGTGACGGAGGCGTTGAGAGGCCCAAGAAGATAGGAGGCGTTGGTCAGGTCTCCCATCGCGACGAGTCCGTATATGGTGGTGGAGGTGTCGAGGCTGTTCTGGAAC
>JAGHBH010000169.1 GCA_021161085.1 Thermoplasmata archaeon
GTATTCCCCTGTATATCCAGGGCGTTCTGTCTCATGTGGACGTCGAGTCCATACGGGATCGTGGTCCGAGGGTGGTCTTGGATTGTGCCAACGGGGCCGCCGCCCTCTCCTCTCCCCTTCTGCTGGAATCCCTGGGCGTGTCCTTCTTCACGCTGAACGCCAACCCCAGCGGCCTGTTCCCCGGGCACCCGTCGGAGCCCACCAGGGAGAACCTCCGGGAGTTGATGACCGCTGTGAGGGAGAGCGATGCAGGGATGGGGGTAGCCCACGACGGGGACGGCGACAGGACGATATTCGTGGACGGCGAGGGCGTATATCTCGATGGCGACAGGTCTCTGGCCATAGTGGCTGGATATGTGACGGAGCAGGCTGGCGGGGGGAGGGTGGTGGTGCCAGTGAACACCTCCACCATGGTGGAAGAGGTGGTCGAGGAAAACGGGGGAGAGGTCATCTACACCCCCATCGGGTCTCCGATAGTGGCCAGGAAGATGATGGAGACCGGGGCGGTGTTCGGCGGCGAGGAGAACGGGGGGCTGGTGTTTCCGGAACACCAGTACTGCAGGGACGGGGCGATGACCCTGGCGAAGATACTGGAGATAGTGGCCACGACAGGGGAGAGCATAAAGGATCTGGCCTCTTCCCTTCCGTCCTATTTTCTGTGCAAGAAAAAGATGCCCTATCCCCGGGAGGCCAGGGATCTGATACTGGAGAGGTATCTGGACGCCGTGTCCCACATGGAGCCGTCAACGGTGGACGGGGTGAAATACTGGGTCGAGGGAGGCTGGGTGCTGGTCCGCCCCTCGGGAACGGAACCCATTTTCAGGATACAGACCGAGGGGAAGAGCCGGGACATGGCCGAACGGCTGGCGGATGAGGCCATGAAAGTCCTCAGGGAGATAATATCCGGGATTTCGGCGGGCCATTCGTAGATATATCCCATCCCATCACGCTACATTTACACCACTAGACCGGCGGGATGTAAACCGGCAGTTCGTACTGGCCCACCCCGACGTATGTGTCTTTCACGCCATCCTGTCCCTCCACGGGGTGTCCCTCATCGTCGGGAGGTTGGGTCATGTCGTACATATCTAATCCGGCATCGTCAGTGACCATCAAGTCGACTATATAATATCCTGTGAATGGGAAGTTGTAGGTAAAGGTCTGTCCCCATCCGGTTTTTACTATCAGGGTAGAATTGTCCGTATCCGGGGTTTTAGTGGGGTCATAGTATACGTTCCAGGTGTAGTTTGTGATGGTGTCCCCGTCGGGGTCGATGGTTCCCGTGGCGTCGAATGTGACCTGTGTGTTCTTCTCTATGTCCGTGGGCGTCCAGGTCACGCGGACCTGGGGGTTCCTGTTGAGGTAGAACTCCCCCTCCGCATCCACGGTGTGCATCTCGGAGGAGGGCTTTGCCCTGTGGTTGGTGAGGGTTGCCTCGAACCTGTACCATCCGCTGGTCTTGCCGGTGGTGGGATAGTTGAAGGTAACGGGAATCTGTAGGGATGTTATCGTGGTCATGGTCTTGGTCTCTATGAGGTTGTTGTCCCTGTATGCGCTGATGTTTATGGAGGCCCTTATCTCCGATACACTTATATCAGGATATGTACCGTCTTCGGAGAGGAGCAGGAGGGTGGCGGTGAACGTCGTGCCCCCGTCGGGGTTGTCGGGTGATGCGGAGGCTATGGTGAGGTTCTCCACCAGGCTTTTCAATTCATAGGTGTCCGAGCCCGTTATACCCCGGACGGTGGCGTTTATCATGTACTTGCCGTTGCCGACGATGAAATACGTGTAGGGTACCAGATGGGTCCCCTCATTTCTCATCATGGTCTCATGGCCGTTGTACACCCTCTCCCACCCGTCGTCTCCCAGATAGTATATCTCAACGACCGCAGGCCCCTGGTAGTCTCCGCCAGTGGTGCTGAGGTGTATTCCAACTATGAGATCATCATCTCCCTCCGTATGGCTGACCACCACATCGGAAACGCTGGTGTTGAGATAATTCAACACCCAGAATCCTCCCAGTGCTCCGAGAGCTATCAGGACCGCCGCACCTACGACGAGCAACTTTTTCTTTCCCTTCTTCCCGGGAGCCCCGGGTCCTGTGGAAGGGGGTTCCTCTGGCTGTGCCGGTGCCGAGGCTGTGGGTGGTTGCGGTCGTCCCCCCGTATCCATTGTCGGGCCCTGGGCGCTCGTGTCCCCTCCCCATGTGCCGGGGGGTGTCTCGGCGGCTGTCCCTTCTCCCCCTTTGGGAGTGGCTTCTTCCTTTTTCCCTATCTCTATCATCTCCCCTATGTCTATACTGCTGTCCTGGCTATCGGTCATAGTCACACCTCCCGGCACAGATGTCTGTGCTTTTATCTCATATTCGCCATTGGACAATTACTGCAACGGCAAGGGTGGAGGATCCAAGGAGCCACGGAAGAAGGGGGAGCCTTTTTTCGCTTCCAGTTTCTATCCCCCGGGCCTCCTCGTCTGTCGGCGTTTGACGAACACCGCCCCCAGGGCCAGGGCCAGTATGGCGAACGTCGGTTCGAAGCCCGGTATGTGCATCCCGTGCTGGCGGACGTAGAGGGGGTATATCTCCTTAACGAGGCCGTTGGAGTTCTCGGATTTGACCACTATCTTGATGACATCCACCTCGTTCTTCCACAGGGTGGTGCCCATGGGGGTCGTGGCCACTATGGTGACATGCTTCTTCTGCTTCTCTTCCACGGGGACCTTGGGCGTTCCAAGGTTGATGACCCAGCCCTTGTCGGTGAGGGCCTTGAGATTATCCGCCTCCACCTCGAGAGCGAACACATCCTTGCCGTTCCCGTTGTTTTCCAACGTGAGGTCGAAGAACACCTGTTTCCCGGGGGTCACCTCCTGGAAGGGCTGCTGGGTGCTCACGGTTATCCTGTAGAACTGGTTGATGACTATGGTGGCGCTGCTCTCCTGCACCTGTCCGGCGAGACCGCCGCTCTGCCACGTACCGCTGAGGGTGACGACGTCGGTGAAGGAGTAGCTGGTCTCGGGAGGCTCCTTGACGCTGACACTGACGGTTGCAGTACCGCCGCCGGCGTTGAAAACCAGACCGCTGGGGCTGACCGTTGCCGTGCCGCCCTGGGCGGTGGCTTTCAGACTCACCACGGTACGCTCTCCGGACTGGACAGTAACCGTTCCCGAGAATATGACGACTCCGGTGGAACCGGGACTGACATCAACGGTCTGGCTGGATGGGCTCAGTCCCGTCGTCACGATGGTTCTGACGCCTGCATTCGCTTCGTTCGGCAGATGGACAAGGAGACTGCCCATCAGCAGCATGGTCAACAAGAGGACTTTTGCTCCCGTCTTAAAGCACCTCATATCACGCACCTCTGATGCATTCAAGTCTTCCAGGTTGCGACCGTTGTAAATCCTATTCTCTATATTAAGGTTTTGGGAACCTCTTTTTACCTTCCGAACCTCGCTTGGTGCCCGGAGAGGGGCTTCCATCATCCCAACATATTCTCTTCTCATCCCTTCACCTCCTATGTCGCCCCCGGCACCTCCCCCCTCTTGACCACGATCACCTCAGGCCGATCGGCCAGATCGGTCAGGAAACACAGCGTTCGCCGTCCCTCTCTTTCCACACGGACCAGCCCCCTCTCCCGGAGGACTCCCATGTGGTAGTGGATGACCTGCTTGCTCTCACCCAGGGCCCTGGCCACCTCGCTCTGTCCGGCCCCCGGATGCTCTCTGAGGTACCGTATAATATCCTTCTGGAGCCGGGAGGGGATGTATCTACCCTTCTTCACGAGGGTGTTCATGGGATAGTATCTCCTCCTTATACCGTCCTTCAGGGTCCTGAGGAACCCCTCCCGGACAAGAACCGACAGATGGTAGGATGCCACGCCGTTGGACAGGTCCAGGGAGGAGGTTATGTCCGAGAAACTGCAGCCCGGGTTCCCCAAGACATAACCGTATATCTCTCCACGGATGAAGTTGTCCAGAACCTTTTCCCTCTCCAGACGGACGAACAGAGGGGACAAGAGGCCTAGAAGGGACAGGAGAGCCCATTCCACGCCGCCGAAGAATACCACCACGCCCACCACGGATACCACGCCGAGGATGAGTATCAGCCTTCCGAGACCGCTGCCCCCGGCGCCGTAGGGGACATGGGCATGGATGGAGACGTTTCGCTCCACAACAGAGGCGGTGTCGTTATCGGAAACCACGGTCAGGGCCAGAAGGGTATTCGATGTTCCGTTCGCCCCCCTCTCTCCCATATCTATGGATATCTGGACCGCCTGCGTCTCGCCGGGGAGAAGGGAGAAACGGGAGGGAGAGATGGACACAGACGCCCTCTCCTCCGCCCCCGTTCCGTTCATGAGGGTGGCGTTGACGGAGAAGGTGTCCTCCACGCTGGCTCGGTTCCTGACCACGAAGGCAACGCCCACGGTTCCGTTCCCCGAGTAGGCCACGCTATCCGGAAGACCCTCCAGCCCTATCCGGTTCTGCACCACCTCGACCAGGGTGGTGTTGCCCGTCCTCACAGGGGTCCCCTGGGGGGTGTCCCACACGGCGTTCAATCCCACGGGATACACGCCGTCGGTGGCGTTCCAGGGCACGATGACCAGGGCATCCACGTTGACCACCGTGGTCCCCGGGAGGACCGCCTTGGACTGGGGAGATACTGTGGAGGCCCAGGGGACGCCGGACACGGTGAAATAGATGGTGGTGGCGTACTCCACCTCGACGGTGACGTTGGCGTGGAGATGGAGGCTGATGTTCTCCCCCCTCTCAAGGGTCATATCCGCCTTGAACTCCGGCCGGTCAAAGACCACGACCACCCTCTCCCCGCAGGCCGGCCCGGACATGTGGATGAACAACAGGAGAAGGATGAATAAGGAGAGGGCGTATGCGGACGCCTGTGGGGTGTGGGGGCGGTTCATGATATGTTATAACCCCTTTACGTATTTAAAAGGAGTTTGGTAGACGGTTTTTACCTTGGATACCGTGGCTCTGGGGAGGAGGGGGTGGGTTCTCCTGACGCCTGGCCATCTGCTCCATGCCCCCCGAACATCCCCTGGGCAGGGAGTCCTGGGAGGGGTGCGTCCCTGAACATGGAGGAGGAGAGTATCATGGCAACGAAGAGGATGATCCAGGGGGCCATGAACAGCCAGAGGGGGAACAGCGCTCCGCCCACTATGGAGAGGATGCCCACGGCCGTGGGAATCCTGATGTTGGGAAAAATCCTCCGCACCATGAGGACGGATATCCCGTAGACGATGAAGGATATCCCCATGAACATGGCCGCTATCAGCGTCAGGACGTAAAAGAGGTCGTCCACGTAGTAATATGTCTCTCCCAAGTAATTTTCATACTCGTGTATGGAGGTGACCATGCCCCCCACGAATAGGACAAGGGATATGGAGCCCAGGATTATCATGGTGAGGAACGCCCCCAGACCCATCGTGCTGCCGTAGTTGCGGTAGAACCCATACGCCCCGCAGGAGAGCATCAAAATCCCTGCTCCATATATAGCGGCCCCCGGGACGCCTACACCCCACATGATATAGATGAGAGTATTACTGGACACAAGAAATAAAAACAACACGGAACTGCCGAGTACCAGAAGCCCCACCGAGCCCAGAAGGGCACCCCATTTTCCGATATTGAAGAAGTACCTCTTCGGAACCCCCTTTGGTCTGGGGATCATGGGCCTCGGGATCTCCGGTGCAGGCCAGGAGATGGATGCGCCAGGGAAGACCGCCCTGGGATCGGTGACGGTCTCCGCGCACCTCTTGCAGAAGATTCTCCCGCCCAGAACAACCCGGCATTCCGTGCACACGCCCCCGCCGCAGTGGACGCAGACGCCCACAGCGTCCCTGTCATTGTGTACAGCGCATTTCATCCTCTTTCCTCCCGATAGGGAACAGGAATTGGACCATATATAAATGTGGGGGATAGAAGTAGTATAAATGTAAGTAATAAATAGGGAGCATAGGGAGCCGAGGCGGGGGCCAAGGCGCCGTAATGAAGCAAAAGCCTTTTTTCCCCCGATGTGTTCCCCCCCTTCATGGCCGTGTATTCCGAGACACTGGAGCTGGAGAGGACGGTGGAGGGAGACGTGGTGGACATAACACCCCGGGTGGCGGATGTCGTCAGCAGGTCCGGGATAAAGGAGGGCATGGTGCTGGTGTTCGTCCCGGGGTCCACGGGAGCCCTCACCACGGTGGAATACGAGCCCGGGCTGGTGGAGGAGGACATACCCAGGCTGCTGGAGCGGGTTGCCCCCAGGAACGCAGGCTACGGACACGAACGGCGATGGCACGACGGCAACGGCCACTCCCACATCAGAGCGTCCCTTCTGGGGCCGGACATAACCGTCCCCGTATCGGATGGACGGCTGGTTCTGGGCACGTGGCAGCAGGTGGTGTTCCTGGAGCTGGACGTGAAGCCCAGACGGAGGAGTCTGGCGGTCAAGGTAATGGGGGAATGATGTTGAGGCTGGTATTCCTGGGTACGGGAGGCAGCTGGCCCTCCGAGGAAGCCAGCACAAGCGCCCTGGGGGTGCGGGTCCCCGGCCGGGTGTTGCTCTTCGACTGCGGCGAGGGGACGCAGAGGCAGCTCATGATGTCCAGCCTGTCCTTCATGAAGATATCTCATGTGTTCATCACCCATTTCCACGGAGACCATTTTCTGGGCCTCCCGGGGCTGATCCAGAGCATGGCGCTGAACGGCAGGAAGGAGGAGCTGGTGGTGGTGGGCCCCGGGGGGATGTCCGAGGTTCTGGATGTCCTTCTCCATCTGGGCTATTTTTCCCTCTCGTTCCCCGTCCGGGCGGTGGAGATGGCACCGGGAGACCGAATTTCCGTGGGAGACCTGACGGTTGAGACTTTCGCCATAGACCACACCGCCCCGGGGGTGGGATACGTGCTCTCCGAGCCCCAGCGGCCCGGCAGGTTCAACAAACCCCTGGCCCTGGAAATGGGAGTCCCCGAGGGGCCCCTGTTCTCCAGGCTCCAGAGGGGGGAGGATGTGGTGGTGGACGGCAGGCTGATAAGATCCTCCGATGTGACCGGGCCCCCGAGGCCGGGGAGGAAGATGGTTTACACGGGGGACACACGTCCCCTCTCTCCTGTGCCCTCTTCATGGAAGGACTGCACGGTCCTTGTGCACGATGCCACCTTCTCGGGAGAATACGGGGATCGGGCCAGGGAATACGGACACTCCACCACGCTGGACGCCGCCCGGGCGGCCGTGGAATGCGGGGCCAGATATCTCTTCCTCTATCACCGCAGCCCCCGCTACAAGGACCCCTCGGTTCTGGAGGACGAGGCGAGAAGGGTCTTTCCCCGGGTGCGGGCTCCTA
>JAGHBH010000150.1 GCA_021161085.1 Thermoplasmata archaeon
GGACACCAGCCTAAAGCCCACAGACATGATACCCTGCTTCCAGTACCGGATGACCGGGATAGACATAGACCCGGACAACACCCATTTCTACATAGGATCGGCGGCCCCCGGCGGATATGTGTGGGTGTTTCCCAAGACCGAGGACAGCGCGAACGTCGGCATAGGGATGCTCTATGACAGGGTGAAGAAGCCCGGTGAGGTGAAGGAATATCTGGACAGGTGGATAGCGTCCATGCCCGGTCTGGCCAAGGGCCAGGCGGTGGAGATGGTCGCCGGCGGTGTCAGTGTATGCCCCCCGCCGGATGTGGTCTCCACCCACGGGCTGATGCTGGTGGGCGATGCGGCCCGGATGACGGACGCCATCACGGGCGGCGGCATCTCCCAGGCGTGCATAGCCGCCAAGGAGGCCGGCGAGGTGGCGGCCCTGGCCGTGGAGAGCGGGGACGCCAGCGCGGAGTTCCTCCAGCAGTACGAGAAACGGTGGCGGCGGCTGCTGGAAAACTCCCTCTATAGGGACTGGATGGCCAAGGAGAAGATGGTCAAACTATCCGACGATGACCTCAACAAGATAATCTCCACCCTTGCCGAAGTCGGTGTGAAGGATGTGACAGTCAGCGCCATCCTTGAGGCCCTCCAGGCGAAGCATCCCGATATAGTGGCGGAGTTCATGGACCTCCTCTGACCGCCCGTTCACACCGCCTCCCCCTTCAGGCCTCCTCCTTCAGAAGGCCAAGACTCAGAAGGCCAAGATGAAGAGGAGGAAGGCCAGGGGGACCATGAGGGCGAGATAGACCCCCGGGTCCCAGGCGATGACCTTTGAACCGTCCAGAGGGGGTATTGGGAGCATGTTGAAGAATCCCAGGAATATGTTGATATAGGATGCGAACCAGAATATCAGGAAGAGGGGCGGCGGGAGGAGACCCCCCAGCAGTCTCAGGATGATGAGGAATACCACGCCCACCATGAGGTTGGTGGCCGGTCCGGCGGCGCTTATGATGCCGTTCTCCCTTTTGCTGGCCACTCCGCTGATATATACGGCTCCGGGGGCGGCGAAGAGGAATCCAGCAAAACCGCTGATGAGAGCCAGCAGGAGACCCATGTCCCAGGCACGAAATTCTGCCCAGCAGCCGTAGTGCTGTGCCGTATATTTGTGAGCCAGTTCATGGAGCAGGAATCCCGTCAACACGGCGACAAGGGCGATGCCAAGAGCCCAGAAAACCTGTATCCTGGCACGCAGCAGGATAAGGGTGAAGGCAAAGGAGAGGACGGCCACGGCCTTCAGTATGTGCTCCTTCTCCTCCCTGCCGAAGGACATCTTCCTTCCGGGAACCCCTCTCCCATACATCCCCCCTCCATACCTCCGGCTGTAGGGATCGTAGGCGAAAGATATCCTGTATCCCGTTCTGCCGTCTCTTCTGTCCCACGGAGTCATGGTAGGCCCTTCTCCCCCACTTTTTCCCTTCCTATTTCCCGTGGTATATTAACGTTTCTGTGGCCTCTGCTCGTGTGGGCGGATATAGAAGGATATAAAAACCCCCCTTCTTTTCGGTTGCCGAGGAGTGTCCTATGTCTTGGACCATGGCCGAAGTCAGAGAGTTGAAGGTGAACAGATACATGGTGATAGACGACGAGCCCTGCAAGATCGTCGAGATGACCACCTCCAAACCCGGGAAACACGGCGAAGCCAAGGCCCGGATAGTGGCCATAGGAGTTTTCGACGGCCAGAAGAGGAGCGTGGTGTATCCCGTAAAGCACAAGGTGCAGGTGCCCATGGTGGACAAGAGGTCCGCCCAGGTGCTGGCCATAACGGGAGACGAGGTCCAGCTCATGGACATGGAGACCTACGAGACCTTCCACGTGCCCATCCCGGACGAATACAGGGACGCCCTGGAGCCCGGTAAGGAGATACAGTATCTGGAAGCCCTGGGTCGGAGGAAGATAACCCGGGTGTAGTCCCGGACCGCAGCCAGTGTCATCATGTCCCCTTCCCCCCTCGTGTTCGCCGACGCCTCCTCCACCCTGGACGAGGCTTTTTTTGTCGTATTCGGGGTTCCCCTGGACCACACGGCGTCCTACCGGCCGGGTGCCAGGTTCGCACCCCGGGCCATAAGGGAATGCAGCTTCAACTTCGAAACCTACAACATGGGTCTGGATACGGACCTGAGGGATGTTCCGGTTCACGACATGGGCGACGTGGAAGAGGCGGCCCCCCGGGACATGCTGGCCGAGGCCAGGGAGACGTCACGGAGGATAGCGTCCATGGGGAAGATACCCCTGGCCCTGGGTGGAGAGCATTCCATAACACCCCACGTGCTCGGAGGTCTGGCGGACGGCATCCGGGAAAGAGGCGAAAGGGCCGACATGCTGGCCGTGGTCTTCGACGCACACCTGGACTACAGGAGGGAATACCTCGGGGACAGGGAAAGTCACGCCTGTGCCGTCAGACGCATGGCGGAGATCCTGGGCGAGGAAAACGTCAGGGTCGTTGGCATCCGCTCCGCCGACAGGGAGGAGCTCCGGGAGGCGAAAGCAGGGGGGCTGGTCTGGCATACCCCCGAGGAAGCGGAGGATATGGGAGTGGAGAGCCTTCTGGAAAGCATGCTGGAGGAGACCGGAGCGGAGAAGGTGTATCTCAGCCTGGATATAGACGCCATAGACCCCGCATACGCCCCCGGGACAGGCACGCCGGAGCCCTTCGGTCTCCATCCCAGGTTCGTTAGGGATTCCATAAGATACCTCGCCCCCTGGCTGGTGGGGATGGATGTCGTGGAGGTCTGCCCTCCGGCGGATAACGGCAACACCTCCAGTCTGGCAGCACGGCTCATCAGGGAATTCCTGGGGGCGGTGTTCCTCCACAGTAAACGTTAAATCTCCGCCGCCCTTCCTCTTCTTCATGGAGTCTGCAAGGGAGCGGAATCTCATACTCGGGAGACTGGACGACGGGGAGGACATCTTCGACGGCATCCTCAGGGTCATGGAGGAGGAGGGAGCCAGATGCGGCGTGCTGTTGGGCGGAGTTGGCATGCTGAAAGAGGTCACCCTCTGCTACTTCGACGGTTCCAGATACATAGAGAGACAGCACCCCAAACCCATGGAGATAGTCTCCCTGGGGGGAAACGTCTCCCTGGAAGGAGCGCTGCATGTCCACTGCTCACTGGCAGACCGGGATTACAGGGTGGTGGGCGGACACCTGCACGGGGGCAGGGTGGCCAACGTGGTGGAGTTCCAGATGGCCGCCCTGGAGGATGTGGGGTTGAAGAGGGACTACGTGGACGCCGCCAGAACCAGGCTGCGGTTCGTCCGGTGAGAACCCCCCAGGGTTAAATACCCGTTGTCAGATAAGGGTCCGTGGCACATATTGTATCCAAACCATCCAGAGAGAAGAAGATGTATCCCGTGCTCCGGCTCGTCAGAATATACCAGGCTCCCATCACGGGAACAGCCCTTGTCCTGGGCGGCGTAGCCGGCGGAATCTACTCCCCCACCACCCTTACCGGTCTCTTCCTATCCGGACTGTTCCTCCATTTCTTCTTCTCGGCATCCAACGACATAATGGACGTCGATGAGGACAGGAAGCGGGGGAGCCTCAGAAACCATCCCCTGGCAGCAGGGGAGATCACCCCCAGAAAGGCCAACACCGTTGCATTCCTCTCCCTCCTGGCGGCGGCCCTGATATTCACCTCTCTATCGCTGTACGCCGGAACCGTCTCCGCCCCCCTGGTGTTCTTCCTCATGGGGGTTGTCCTCCTGTCCTCCTACAATGTGGTCAACAAGATGCTGCCGGGAACCGAGTTCCTCCTCATGCTGGGCTTCATATCCCTCTCCCTATCCGGCAGCGCCCTGGGAGGATTCCCCGACCCTCTCCTGGCCGTGCTGATATCCCTGCTCCTCGGGTTCCACCTGCTGGTGCTGGTCACGGTGTTCAACGGCGTATGGGAGGCGAAGGACCGGGTGGAGGGCGAGAAGGCCCTGCTGTCCTTCATCCTGGGGGCCAGAAAGCGGGGCAACCGCTTCCTCTCCTCGCCCCTCTTTCTCATCTACAGCCTGGCGGTCCAGGGTGTCCTCCTTCTCCTTCTCCTCCTGCCCTTCACCCTGGGGGACCTCCCCTACTGGAGGGGACAGCTGGCCCTGGTCTTCCTCCTCTACCTGGGAGGCATGCTGTTCGCCTACAGGGTGATAACCGCCCCCATATACGACGAGAACGTCATAGCCAGATCGGGCGTTTATTATTATATCACCATAGGAACCGCCCTCCCCATGCTGTTCGCCGCCGTCCATCCGGGAATAATGCTGCTGGCCCTACTGCCCTTCCTGGAGGTGGCGGCGGCCAAGAGGCTGCTTGGCGTCCCGGCGATGGCCCCCACCATGGCCGTGAAGGTCAAGACTTATACCAGGGCGGCCGCCCAGGGGAGGCAAGCGGGAGGACGGAGGACCGGCCCCACCGGGGGAAAGGACAGAAAGGCGGCCGGGAACACCAGGAGCGGGGGTGAGTGGCCTTGAAAGAACCCGAGGGATATGGAACACCACGGAGGAATGGAGGAGAGCCATATGAGAGATGACAGTGGCCCCGTGGTCATAGACGGTGAGAGCCTGGGAATAGAGGAGACCGTGGCGGTGGCCAGAGAGGGCAGACAGGCGGTGCTATCCCCTGATGCGGCCGGGAGAATCGAGGAAAGCAGAAGGGTGGTGGAGGCCATAATAGAGAGCGGCCAGGAGGTCTACGGGGTGCGGACGGGGCTCGGGGAGCTGGAGCACGTGGTGCTGGATTCCGACAGGGCCAGGGAACTGCAGCGGAGGATGCTGTTCAGCCATGCCGCCGGTGTCGGCCCCATCCTCCCCGAGGAGGGGGTAAGGGCCATGATGCTCCACCGCGCCAACGCGCTGGCCAAGGGATATTCCGGCGTGCGGGTGGAAGTGGTTGAACTTCTCGTCTCCATGTTGAACAAAGGAGTCACTCCGGTGGTTCACACCAGGGGGAGTGTGGGAGCCAGCGGGGATCTATCTCCCCTTGCGGAAATGGCGCTGGTATTGATAGGGGAGGGGGAGGCGGTTTACAGGGGGGAGAGAATGCCCGGAGGAGAGGCGCTTAAGGCCGCCGGGCTGGAGCCTGTGGCGCTCAGAGAAAAAGAGGGGCTGGCGCTGGTCAACGGCACCCAGTACATGACAGCCGTGGGCTCCCTGGCGGTGTATGACGCCATCACCGTGCTACACCACGCGGTACTGGCCTCCACCGTTAGCCTGGAGGCGCTGAAGGGAACCAACAGAGCCTTCGACAGCAGGATAATGGAGGCAAGACCCCACCCCGGACAGAGGAGGATAGCGGAGGTCATCCGCCGCCTCACCAAGGACAGCGGAATAATGGAGAGCCACAGGAACTGCGGCAGACACCAGGACGCCTACACCCTCAGATGCATGCCCCAGATATACGGCGCATGCCTGGACGCCCTGGAACACGCCAAAACGGTCTTGGAGCGGGAGATAAACAGCGCAACGGACAACCCCCTGGTCTTCCCGGACGGAGAGGTCATATCCGGCGGCAACTTCCACGGAGAACCCCTGGCACTGGCACTGGACTACGCCGCCCTGGCAACGGCAGAGATAGGAAACCTCCAGGAGAGAACCATATTCCGCCTGCTGGATGGAAAGCTCAGCGGCCTCCCCCCCTTCCTTGTCAAAGAGAGCGGCATGAACTCCGGCTTCATGATCGCCCAATACACCGCCGCCGCCCTGGTCAACGAGAACAAGGGGCTGGCCCACCCCGCATCCGTGGACAGCATACCTACCAGCGCAAACCAGGAAGACCACGTAAGCATGGGAGCCACCGCAGCCAACAAACTGAAGACCATGGTGGAGAACACCGCCCAGATAACCGCCATCCACCTCCTGACCGCATTCCAGGCCCTCGACTTCATAGAAGAACAACCCGGCCCCCTCCTCCAAAAGGCCAGAGAAGCCTTCAGGGAAAAGGTCCCCTTCCTCGCCTCCGACGAACAACACACCATGAACACCCTCATACAAAAAGCAAGAGAGGTCATGGAAACCGGGGAGCTGATACGGGCGGTCGGGGGGGTTTAGAAATACAAAATTTATTTATATTTGAATTAATATGTGTCTTACATAC
>JAGHBH010000036.1 GCA_021161085.1 Thermoplasmata archaeon
CTTCCGGTCCGCCCTATCCTGTGCACGTAAACCGTGGGGTCCTCCGGTATGTCGTAGTTTATCACATGGCTGACATCCTCTATGTCCAGTCCCCTGGCCGCCACGTCCGTGGCCACCAGATATCTTATCTTTCCCTCCTTGAAGGCGGCCATGACCCTCTCCCTCTTCTTCTGCGGGAGGTCCCCGTGTATGGCCTCCGCCGCGTACCCGTGTTTCTTGAGTGTGTCACCCACCCGCTGTGTCATCATCTTCGTCTCGCAGAATATCATGGCCCTGGTGGGTTTTTCCACGTCCAGAACCCTCATGAGCGCCCAGAGCTTGTTCAGCCGACCCACGGAATAGTACACCTGGCTTATATCACGGACGGTTATCTCGTCCTTGCTGACAAGGCATTCCACCGGGTCCCGCATGTACTCCGATGCCAGTTCCCTTATGGGGAGGGGCATGGTGGCGGAGAAGAGGGCGTTCTGCCGGTTCTCAGGCAGTCTGGATATTACCCACCGTATGTCGTCGATGAACCCCATGTCCAGCATCCTGTCCGCCTCGTCCAGAATGAAGAAGCGTATGTGGGAGAGGTCCAGCCCCCTCTTCATGTGGTCTATGAGCCTCCCGGGGGTGGCCACCACTATGTTGGCCCCCTTCCTGAGCTCCCTCAGCTGGATGTCTATCTTCTGCCCCCCGTAGAGGGCCACCGGCCTGGCGGGAGTGCCTTTTCCGTATCTGCCTATCTCGTGGGCCACCTGTATGGCCAGTTCCCTGGTGGGTGTGAGAATGAGAGCGGATATATCCCTGCTCCCCTTCTCCCCCTCTCCCACTTCGGCCAGCAGGTGTTCTATAATTGGAATTCCGAAGGCGGCGGTCTTTCCCGTGCCCGTCTTGGCCTGTCCGATGACATCCTTCCCCTCCCTCATGAGGGGAATGACCTCCCACTGTATGACCGTGGGAGCCCTGTATCCCATGTCCTTTATGTTCTTCATCATCCTTTCATCCAGATCCAGTTCCTCAAAACTGCCTTTCGTCTCCAAACTAAAACCTCCGTTATCGCGAAATCATCATACCAGATTACATGCTCTCATGGGTCTCTGCCGTCGCTCGCACCTCTCAACCCCACTGGCTTTCCTTGTAGCCCTCTTTCATGTTCCATAGCGCCGTCCATGTGTCAAACCCGCTGTTTGTACATTCCATCATTTCCCCTTCGCCTGCCAATGGCGCCGGGGACGTGTTTTTCCGTCTTTTCGGTGTGTTACAGCACCAAGGGGTATATCTCTTTTTCCCATGAAACCTCCTCCCCTTCGGACAACAACGCCCCTGTGGAAAAACTCTTTATCCGCCCGCCCGGTCTCCCTCACATGAACGGGCAGGCATCGGACGGGGGAATAGTCTCCAGGATCGGCGGGAGAATAGTGGATGTGGTCTCAGGCGAAATATACCCCGGAACGGTGGTTTTCTCCGGCGGAAGGATAGCGGATATAGAAAGGGGGGAGAACCCCCACACCAGGCTAATAATGCCCGGGCTGGTCGACTCTCACATCCACGTGGAGAGCAGCATGCTTTCCCCATCGGAGTTCGCCAGAATGGCCATGGGACACGGGACGGTGGCGGTGGTGGCAGACCCCCACGAGATAGCCAACGTCCTCGGCGTGGAGGGCATAAGGTACATGGTGGAGGACGGCGGCAGAAGTCCCCTCAAATTCTATTTCGCGGCCCCCTCCTGTGTTCCCGCAACGGATATGGAAACCTCCGGCGCCACCATGGGAGCGGAGGATATTGGAACGCTTTTCGACAGCGGCCTCTGCACACACCTGGGAGAGGTGATGAACATCCCCGGAGTACTATCCGAAAACCCGGAGGTCATGGAAAAACTGGAGGCCGCCAGGAGTCGGGGAAAGAAGATGGACGGCCACTGTCCCATGCTATCCGGAGAACCCCTCGGAAGATACGCAGCGGAGGGAATATCCACGGACCATGAGAGCACCACGCTGGAGGAGGCCCTGGAGAAGATAGAGGCGGGGATGATCATACAGATACGGGAGGGCTCCTCCGCCAGAAACCTGGAGGCCCTGATGCCCCTGCTCGGACCGCATCCAGAGGCGTGCATGTTCTGCAGCGACGACAGACACCCGGACGACCTCATCCGGGGCCACGTGGACGAGATGGTCCGCCGCTGCCTATCCGAGGGATACGACCCCCTGGCAGTCATACGGGCGGCCACCCTCAACCCCGTCCGCCACTACGGGCTGGACGTGGGCCTGCTCAGGCCGGGAGACCCAGCTGATCTCATAGTGGTTGACGGCCTCCCGGATTTCAACGTCCAGGCGGTCTACATAGACGGCGTGAAGGTGGCGGAGAACGGCCGCCCCCTCGCAGAATACCGGCCGGCCAAACGGATAAACCGTTTCCACGCCACGGAGATATCCCCAAGGGACATGGAGATAAGGCTCCCCGCCTCCCAGTCCCCGGAGAACACCAGGGCTAGGGTCATAGGGGTCGTGGACGGCCAGCTCTACACCGAAAGCCTGGCTATGGAACCCCGGATAGAGGACGGCAGGATCGTGGCCGACACGGACAGGGACATCCTCAAGATCGTGGTGGTGAACAGATACGCCCCCGCCCCGCCCGCCGTCGCCCTGGTCAAGAACTTCGGCCTCCGGGAGGGTGCGCTGGCATCCAGCGTCGCCCACGACAGCCACAACATAATAGCGGTCGGAACAGACGACAGAGACCTGGCGGCCCTGGTGAACGCCATAACCCGCCAGGGCGGAGGAATAGGCGTGTGCACCGACGGAAAACCGGATGTCCTTCCACTCCCCATAGCCGGCCTCATGTCCGACCTCCCGGGGGAGAGGGTGGCGGAGGAATACTCCCGCCTGGACTCCCTGGCTAAGAAGATGGGTTCAACCCTGGGCGCCCCCTTCATGACCCTCTCCTTCATGGCCCTGCCTGTAATACCCCACCTGAAGATAACCGACAGGGGGCTTTTTGACGTGGACGGGTTCAGGTATGTGGGGTTGTGGGTGTGAGGTGGTGTCCTCTATACCCCCTCTTCCGCCATCCTCTTGTATCTCTGGTACCGTTCCCGGAGTTCCTGGGCGAGTTTTTTCTTCAGCCGTTTTGATTCCTCGGGGAAGGTGCGTTCCAGGGAGGCGTATCTTATCTCCCGTTTGAGGAATTCTTCCAGGTCGCCTCTGGGTTCTTTGGAGTCGAGGATGAAGGGGTTCTTTCCCTCCTGCTTGAGCATGGGGTTGTATCTGTAGAGGGTCCAGTAGCCGTATTCCACGGCGAGTTTTTCTTCTTCCTGGCTCTTGCCCATGCCGAGTTTTATGCCGTGGTTGATGCAGGGGCTGTAGGCGATTATCAGGGAGGGTCCGGGGTATCTCTCTGCCTCGACCAGGGCTTTGATGAGCTGGTTCTTGTTGGCTCCCATGGCCACCGATGCCACATATACATAGCCGTAGGACATGGCCATGAGGCCGAGGTCTTTTTTCATGGTCTTCTTTCCGGAGGCGGCGAACTTGGCCACCGCGCCGGTGGGGGTGGCCTTGCTGCTCTGTCCGCCGGTGTTGGAATACACCTCGGTGTCCAGTACCAGGATGTTGACGTCCTCTCCCATGGCCAGGACGTGGTCCAGCCCGCCGTAGCCGATGTCGTACGCCCAACCGTCCCCGCCTATTATCCAGTGGGAAGGTTTGACCAGCATGTCCCTCTCCCTGTATATCTCGTCCAGGAGGGGGTCGCCGTTGTCCTCTTTCAGCAGGGCCTTGACCTTCTCCGCCCATTCCCTTGATGCGTCGCCGTCCATCATGTTGGCCAGCCAGCCCTCCAGCGCTTCCTTCAGTTCGGGGGATATGTCCTTTTCCAGGGCCTTCCGCACGGTGTCGGCCAGCCGTTTTCTCCTCTGGCCGGTGGCGAGCATCATTCCGAAGCCGTATTCGGCGTTGTCCTCGAAGAGGCTGTTGGCCCATGCGGGGCCGTGTCTTTTCTCGTTCTTGCAGTAGGGGAACGAGGGCACATAGCCGCCGTATATGGAGGAGCATCCCGTGGCGTTGGCGATGACCATCCGGTCTCCGAATAACTGGGTGATGACCTTGATGTAGGGAGTCTCTCCGCATCCGGCGCATGCTCCGGAGAACTCGAACAGCGGCGGCTGGAACTGGCTGCCCTTAACGGTCTCCTTCTTCATGGCATCCCGTTTGGGCGGCACCTTTTCAGCGTATTCCCAGTTGGGTTTTTCCCTGTCCACCTGGGTTTCTATCGGTCTCATCACCAGGGCCTTCTCTTTTGAGGGGCAGATGTCGACACAGCTGCCGCAGCCGGTACAGTCGAGGGGAGAGATCTGGATGCGGAAGTGGTATTTCTCCATCCCCGGGCCGGTGGCCTTTACGGTGTGGAAGGTCTCCGGCGCCCTCTCCTTTTCCTCGTCGGTCAGGAGGAACGGTCTTATGGCCGCATGGGGGCAGACGAAGGCGCACTGGTTGCACTGGATGCAGTTGTCGGGTATCCATTCGGGGATGTTGATGGCCACTCCTCTCTTCTCGTATCTGCTGGTCTCCGTGGGCATTATGCCCCCGGGCGGGAAGGCGGATACCGGGAGGCTGTCGCCCTCCTGGGCGTTGACCGGGCGGAGTATCTTGGACACGAACTCCGGCACGTCCTCCTCTTCTCCCCTCTCTTCCTCCACGGGGGCGTCCTTCCACGATTCGGGATATTTTATCTCAACGAGGTTTTCCAGGGCGGAGTCCACGGCCTTCCAGTTCATCTTCACGACGTCCTCGCCCTTCTTTCCGTATGTCTTTTCTATGGCCTTTTTGAGGAGGGTCATCGCCTCGTCCACGGGCATGATGTTGGCCAGCTTGAAGAACACGGTCTGCATGATCATGTTTATCCTGCCGCCCAGCCCTATCTCCTCCGCTATCTTTATGGCGTCTATATTGTAGAGCCGTATGTTCTTCCGTGCTATGGCCCGTTTGACCTTCCCCGGCAGGTTCTTCTCCATCTCTTCGAGCGTGGTCCATCTGCTGTTCAGGACGAACACGCCGCCCTCTTTGATGTATTTCAGCATGTCATACTTGTGGACGTAGACGGAGCGGTGGCATGCGAGATAGTCGGCGTGGGTTATGAGATAGGTGGAGGTTATGGGCTTGGGCCCGAAGCGCAGGTGGCTGACCGTCAGCCCGCCCGATTTTTTTGAGTCGTAGGCGAAATATCCTTGGGCGTACATGGGCGTGTTGTCCCCGATAATCTTTATGGCGTCCTTGTTGGCGCCTACCGTACCGTCGCCTCCGAGACCCCAGAACATGCACTGGATGGTCCCCTCGGGCACGGCGTCTATCTCCTCCGTTATGGGGAGGGAGGTGGAGGTGACGTCGTCCACGATTCCCACGGTGAAGTGGTTCTTCGGTTCGTTCCCGGCCAGGTTGTCGTACACGGCCTTGGCGGCGGAGGTGTTGAACTCCTTGGAGCCCAGCCCGTAGCGGCCGCCCACGACCAGGATGTCTCCCCTGCCGTTCTCCCTGAGCACGTCAACGACATCCAGATAGAGGGGTTCCCCGAGGCTGCCGGGCTCCTTGGTCCTGTCCAGCACGGCGATCCTCTTGACGGTCTCGGGGAGGGCGGAGAGGAAGTGTTTGGCGGAGAACGGACGGTAGAGGCGGACGATGATGAGCCCGACACGGCCTCCGCGGGCGTTGATGTAGTCCACGGCCTCCCTGAGGGCGCCTGCAGCGGATCCCATCACAACGACCACATGCTCGGCATCCTCCGCCCCGTAGTAGTCGAAGAGGTTGTACTCCCTGCCGGTGATCTCCTTCACCTGTCTCATGGCCTCTTCCACATGTTCCGGCACCTTCAGGTAGTAGGGGTTGGATGCCTCGCAGATCTGGAAATACACATCGGGGTTCTGGGCGGTACCACGGGTCTGCGGATGGTCCGGATTCAGCGCTCTCTCCCTGAACCGTCTCACGGCATCCATGTCCACCAGCCGGGCCATCTCGTCGTAGTCCGCTAGCTCTATCTTCTGTATCTCGTGGGATGTCCTGAATCCGTCGAAGAAGTGGACGAAGGGCACGCTGGCCCTGAGGGTCGCGAGATGGGATACCAGGGCGAGATCGTGCGCCTCCTGGACGCTGCCGGAGCTCATGAGGGCGAATCCGGTCTCCCGGACGGCCATGACATCCTGGTGATCTCCGAAGATGGAGAGGGCCTGGCCCGCCAGGGCTCTGGCCGCCACGTGGATGACGCAGGGCATGAGTTCCCCGGCTATCTTGTACATGTTCGGTATCATCAGCATGAGCCCCTGGGATGCGGTGAACGTCGTGGTCAGTGCTCCGGCCGCAAGGGAACCGTGGACAGCTCCGGCCGCACCGCCTTCGGACTGCATCTCCACGACACGGAGCGTCTGGCCGAAGATGTTCTTCCGTCCCTCCGCAGCCCACTGGTCCACCACCTCCCCCATGGGGGAGGAGGGGGTTATGGGATATATCGCAGCCACTTCGCTGAACGCATAGGCCACATAGGCCGCCGCAGTGTTTCCGTCCACACTCTTTATCGTGGTCATGTTATCATCTTCTCTCCTTTTTTGCGGTTCTGTATATATGGAGGGGGAGGGAGTATGCTATCCGGTTCTTAAGGCTTTCTTTCGAAGGCTTTCTTTCGTTCCGTTATTTTTACTGTGTTACCGGTGTGTCTGTGTGTAGCCGGCGGGTTACCGGCAAATGTTAAATAGTCCCCCGGGTCTGTTTATGAAATGAACGGCTCTCCCCGGTCACGGGCATCGTGCTGTGGGCGAGATAAAGGGTGAGAAAAAAAGGACATGAGGTCCGGAACGGAAGGTGAGAAGTATATGGCATATGAAAAGGATGTGAAAGGAAGAGAGACCGGTATGGTGTTTTTATTGATGTTTGCTGTATTTTTAATGATGGCCGCTCCTCTGGGGGCGGTTGGACACGCTTCCGGGTATACGCGAGCAGTCGGGGACCCTGTTTCGGGGGCCAGCGTGATGGTCATGTCCAACGTCAACAACTATACCACCACCGACGTAACGGGATATTACGAGGTCTGGGCTGCGGAGAACATCACCAGCATCAGTGTCTCTGCCGACGGCTTCTTTCCCTGGGATGGGGGTAGCCCTCCAGGATTCACCCCGGGGGTGGAAACCCAGTTCGATGTGACTCTGATACCCATACCCACGGCATCGTGCACGGTCCAGGGGTATGTGAAGGATAGGGATACGGGCGCCGGAATATCGGATGTCACCATATATGTGGACTGGGGGGACGACCACAACAACACCCTCTATTCCTATATCTCGACGACCACGGACTCCTCCGGATACTACTCTTTCCAGGTTCCCCCCGGCGACGTTACCATATGGTACAACACGGGAGGCAGATACCAGGATATCTACGAGTGCATGTTCTCCATATACTCTGGCACCCGGTGGATAAACCAGTCCCTCTATCCCACGCCACCCGCTCCGGCGGCCACGGCCGAGATATCTGGATATGTGAGGAACAGCACGGACTCCGCACCGATAGAGGGTGTCTATATCTCCATCACCGAAGCCACGGACTCCGGTCTCTCCCAGTATTTCTCCGCCACCACCAACGCAGACGGCTACTATGAGATAGCTGTTCCTCCGGGCACGTACAACATCACACCCAACATGTACGTGGGCAACCTCGGCGTCTGGTATATGGAAAGGGACCCCCTGGTGGTTTCCGTGGCAGACGGCGGGAACACCACGGCCGACATATATCTGACCCCCAGGCCCCTCTCACTGGTGTCACTCCAGGTCTTCGCCTCCGGAGGAGGCGGTGGCCTAGCCGATGTGTCGGTCGACGTGCATGAGAACGTTCAGGGCAACGATACGAAATACAACCTCTACCTCTCAGGAACCACGGACCAGAACGGATGGTACAACTTCACCGTGCCGGACGGAGAGGGTACCATAGACCTCACGGCCCCCGGATACTGGCAGAGAACGGTGAATTTCACCGTCCCCGCCTCCGGTGTGTCCGCAACCCTTGAGCCCCTGGTCCCGGATGCCACTGTCTCCGGCTCCTTCTATTTCGACGGCTCCCTGGTCCTCGACCTTGGCGGCTCGGTGACGGCCACCGTGACATCCCCATACGGCACCTACTATACGACGGCCTACACGAACACGGACGGCGTGTACACCCTCTCCCTCCCCGAGGGAGATGTGGAGCTGTTCTATTCCTACGGCTCTTTCTATGACAGGGACAGCTTTTACGTGACCAGCGGCCAGCAGATGACCCGTGACCTGTATATCTCCCCCACATGGACCCACCTATACGGCTATGTGACTGAGGGCACATACGTTGGAGCCCCATCGGGGATACCCGATGACCTGGACGGCGACATGATGCCGGACGAATGGGAAACTAACCACAGTCTGGACCCGACATGGCCCGGGGATGCCATGGAGGACACGGACGGCGACGGTTATACCAACATCCAGGAGTATATGGCCGGCACGGACCCCCGGGACCCGAACAGCAACCCGGGCGGGGCTGTGGTGGGCCCCGCTCCGCCCCCCATAACGGACCTGGCACCCCTGAACGCCGAGAGCACGGCCATAACGCTCACATGGACGGCGGTCGGTCTGGATGGCACATCTTGTTTCTACGAGATAGCCTATGCTGACCACGAGTTCTCCAACTTCACCGACCCCGGGGTATCGCACATGAGCGGACTGCCGCCGGCCTCTTCCGCCGGCACGAAAGAGATATTGACGGTTAGCGGTCTGTCTCCCAACACCACATACTGGTTCATGGTAAAGGTGTACACATCCACCGGAGCAGCATCATATTCCAACATCGTATCCTTCTCCACCACCGCCGTGCTGGCGTCTGTCTCGGCCGACATATCCGCAGCCTCCGGGGGCAACCTATCCATACCCGGAGCCGTGGAGGTCATAATACCCCCGGGAGCCCTGCCATCGGACACGCAGATGACGGTCACAGTCGAAGAGGGGGCGGCCGGAACGGAGATATCCGGAGGCCTGTACCTCGCCGGTGACTACTACGAGATAGGACCCACGGGCACGACGTTCAACACGGAGATAACCATAGTCCTCCACTACGACCCCTCCGCCCTGCCAGCGGGAACGGATGAGAACTCCCTGGCCATATACCGGTGGAACGGGGCGTCCTGGGAAGCCATCCCCGGCTGCGTGGTGGACACCACCGCCCATACGGTCACCGCCCACATAGACCACCTGAGCAGATACGCCGTCCTGGCCACCACGGAAGAGGAAGAGGGTGGCGGGACCGGAGGAGGCCTCGGCGGTCTCGAAGACCTCCTGGGCTCCCTGGGCTACATAGGGCCCATACCTGTCCTGCTGCTGATAGTAATAATAGTCATAGTGGTCATAGGAATAGCCTCCGCCTCCAGAAAACGGGGCGGAAGCGCCCCTCCGAGACAGCCCCCCCAGCCCATGCC
>JAGHBH010000143.1 GCA_021161085.1 Thermoplasmata archaeon
GCCGTTTTCAGACCGCGAAAGGCTGTGGAGAGCGAAGTGGACGGGGAGGATGGGGGAAAGTCCTGGGGGGTGGAGGTTTCACTCCTCGAATAGGCCCATGAAGGGAACGCCTTCCATGTACACCACGCCCAGCATCTGGCCGCTGGTGGCGTCCACGGAGCAGTAGAAGCTCTCGCCGTTGGTCGCCACGCGCCCCTTGCTCAGGGTCCAAGTGTATTCCGAGTACACCGGGGTGATGCCTGTTATGGAGGTGAACATGTCCATGGCGCCCTCCAGCCCCTTGTCTCCCACGGTGAGTGAGAAATATACGTATTTCTCCTGGTGGGGGGTGTTCCAGGATATCTTCCCGTCAGAGTAGGCTACGTCTATCACCTCGGGGTCCTGTTTCATTATCTTCTCGCTGCTGCTCAGGGTGAGGGCCGTGTCCGGTAGGTTGTAGAGGTTGTAGTCCGAGTAGCTCTTGTTGGGTCTGTCTTCCCATTCTATGGCCATGACCTCGTCGTATGTGGGGTTGATTATCCCCTCCCTGGTTATGTTCTTGGTCACCGTTATGCGGTAGCCGAACGGATATCTCCATTCCCCGGTCTCGTTCGCCTCTTCCTCCACCTCCGCCCATTCCTCGTCGCTGGGCCTGTGGGCGAAGGTCAGATTCCATCTGTGGACTCCTGCAATACCGTTCGGGTCAGACGGGTCTTTCGTGGCGTTGTAATAGGTCCACGATACCACGCTGTCAGGGTATTCCGCCAGAAACGCCTGGAGGTCCTCGCTGTTCTCGATGGCGTAGTTCACGGCCTCCTCCGGGGAGAAGTCGAAGCTGCTGGAAGAGTAATTGCCGCCGGAGTGCGGCATGAGAAGGTCCTTCCACGGCTTGTACTCTCCATAGGGGTTTCTGGAAAGGAAGTGGTTTCCGTTCTCCCCTTCTGTCTCGCACGAACCCCAGGGTATGGGGGTCTTTCCCCTGGTGAAGCCATCTTCTTTGAGGGTCCTGTTGCTCTCTATTATCATGTAGCTGGTGAAGTTGTTTTCCTCGTCAGTGTAGGTGTAGTTGGCGTGGTCGTACACCTTGGCGGGGTAGGACAGGTTGTTGGATATCCATATTTGTTTGGTGTAGGGCATGAAATTCCACCAGATGGAGGTGATGTTCACCTTGACCGTGTCGTACCCGTGGATGACCAGACCCCTCTCCACGGTCCAATTGTACGGCATCACCCATTCGCTGGCCGTCTCCCCTGACTGATACACCACGCCGCTGTCCCCTATGTGAATCTCCTTTCCGCCGCCGTAAATCTGCTCTTCCAGGGACGGCATGTATTCCTTGTTGAGGTTGGGCCAGGATCTCATATGCCCGTCGAAGTCCATTGGCCCGGCGGCCTTCCCGGTCATCACCTGGCCCAGCCCGACTATGGTGAGGTTGGCGAAGTTGACCGCATATATCGGTCTCCTGGCGGTCAGGTCCCACCAGTCCTCCCTGTGCAAATCCAGGGTGCCGCTGAAGGTGTACTTGTCCGTGCTGTTGGTGTAGACAAGCGTTATCTGCCCTCCCGTGAGAACGTCCTTGTTCACCGCCAGATGATTCTGGAAGAAGCCGTCCGCCACCGTCTTGGGAGGCTTCACCCTGTAGGTGGATTCGCCCAGGCCTATCAGTTCTATCTTCCAGAACTCGCCAGAGGAGGTGTTCTCCCCGTACCACACCATATATATCCTGCTGTCATACCTTATCATGTCCCCTATCTGGAGGGGGGGCACCACCACGGAGGTTATGTTGGACTCGGCGAACTCCTCCCCCGTGTCCACGTTGGCCAGTTCCTCCGGAGACTCCACCGGAGAGAGACCTCCCGTGCCCGCCACCAGCAGGTTGACCACCAGGGCCAGAGAGAGCATCACCGCCGATACCTTGTTCATCGGGACACACCCCCTATCCTGCCCTCGGCGCCGCATCCCGGGCAGGTTATCAGCCCGTGGGCCTCCTCCCTTGGAAGGAGTATCTCGCCCCCACAGGAGGGGCATCTCAGCCTGATATAGGAAGGCGGGGACTGTTCCAAGGTAGCGGGCTGTGCAGAGGTCCGTTCCCCGGAAGGAGCAGGCTGTACAACCTCGACCCTGGCAGTAGCCTGGCTAGTGGAAGAGACTCCTCCACCGGCGGATGCGACTCCGGGTGCCCTGGATACACGAACTCCGGTGTATGCCGCCGTTGTTCCCGATGCCGCGGGCCCCGGATAGGGATAGGGCGCCCGGTATATCTCGTCTATCATCCTGGATGACTTGCGCAGTTCCAGCAGAGAGCCTGTCGAGGCCACAATGAGGAACAGGGGTACGAGAAGATAGAACATCTCGTCCTTCATGGGATACGAGGCCTTTCCCGTCAACAAGGGTACGGCGAAGACGGAGAACAAGGCAACGGCGAACAGTACGGCCCCCAGGGAGGAGAGCCAGACCGCTGTTTTCCGTCCTTTGGACAGCCGGGCCACACGGCCGGAGATTATCTTCTTCCTGGAGGGAATAAGAAGGGAGGTGGCCAAGCACACCACTACCAGAAGGAGGGAGATAAAGAGGACCGCATCCTTTCCCAGGGGTTCCAGAGCCATTTCAACACACACCGGTTCAATATACTGTAGAGAGAGATACCCCGGTTTTGGATATAAAACGATTTTGGCGGACTTTGTACAAACCCTTATAAACGGCATTTCCCCCTATCCCGGGAGGCCGGAGATCCTATGGGAATCGGCGAAGGCCGCCCGTTTAGGGAGGATGAGAGCGTGTCCGACAGCATGCCCGAAGAGAATGATAGCACAGTGGAGAACGGAGAAAAGGCAGCAAAGATGGGGGACGATACCCGGGATACTGGGAACGGCGGCTCCGGGAGCGAGTCCGGGAACGGCTCCGGAAAAAAAGGTCCCGGGGGTTTTCTGGGGATGCCCGGAAAAAAGGCCGTCGCCGTTATCCTGACCACGGTCGGCCTGTTACTGGCTGCCACAGCTTTCATGCTCCCCTGGGGAGAGATAGACGGGCACATGGACATAAGCGCCGCCGGCCTGGGTGCCAGCATAGACATAAATGCGGAGATGTACACCTACAAGGCCCACTACGAGGTCTCCAGCACCGGGGGGGTGCTGGGCAACAAGACCACGGAGGACACCATCCTCTACACCCAGGGACTCGGGGGATTCGGAGCCGTGGGAACGATCCTCTATGAGTCCCCCAACCCCGTGGAATATACCATCAACCCCCTGTTTCCGGCCGAGGGGGAGGCGGCCCTGGAGGTCTCCCTCTTCAGGAACACTCCCGTATGGTGGCCCGTGGGGGTGGAGACTTCCTATGACGTGAACATCACTTTGGCCGCCGCCAGCCAGGTGGACTACATCCACATAGAGGAACTCAGATTCTATATCTACACGGATTACAACGAGAGCAAGGCGGAGAGTTCCACCATGGAAAGGAACGTGCCCTACGACACCGTGAGGATAGACAAGATACCCGTGGACGTGAACCTCACCTCCGTGGGGGACCACTGGTCCTACACCTACAAACACACGGAGACGGAATACCACGGGAGATACGGTGTGGGGGTCGAGGTGGTGTACACCGCCGTGGCCTCCGACGGCGGGGTCACCCACCTGGGCCAGACCAGCTATCCGGGAGACCTGCCAACGCCCAACAACCAGATACAACTCACCAGGGGCGAGACCGTCAGGATAGGGGGCATGGCCCTTGCTCCCATATTCCTAATCCTGTCCATGATCCTGGGGGCCGTGGGCCTCTTTCTCACCCACAGGGTCCACCCCCATGCCAGGAAGGTGCTCGTATCCTCCGGGATACTGGCTATCCTCTCCCCTCTGTTCTTCTGGTGGGGGGCCACCGGAGCAGTTGGGCTGATACCCATGCTGGCCCCCTGGTTCCACATCACGGCATTCCTATTCGTCCCCCTGGCAGGCGGACTATTGCTTCTTGCGGGGGGCATCGTGGAATGGGAGGAAGAGGTGGAGGAGCAGGTCACATTCCAGGTGGAGGTCATCTCCCCCGGAGAAGTCCAGACAGAGGCTGTCCTGGATGAGGAGAGCGGTGATGGAACGGTAGAGCGGGTAATGGAAGAGCAGGTGTTCGAGGAGATAC
>JAGHBH010000060.1 GCA_021161085.1 Thermoplasmata archaeon
GGGTATAAATCTTCCCCCCCCCGCTGTTCTGCTGGGCCCGTATTCCTCGGGGCGGCTCCGGAGGGCATAGCGATTCTTCAGGCTTTGTTCTATAACCTTTATATACCCGGTGGCGGGACTAGTTTTGTCCATGCTTCACACCCGCATAGTGCGCAAAGAAGGCAACTGGAAGAAGAGGATGGAACTGCTCATGGAGAAAGGCTACCAGATTCTCAGGATGGACGACCAGAAGGTCGTGATGCTCAAGGAGGAGATGGGCAAGGATTTCGGAAAGAGGGATGCCGCCTGAGCCCTTGGGGTGGGAGAGTGGGGGACGGACAGTTTTTTAAACGTTGCTGCCGTTCGGCATGACATGAAGCGTCCCAGAGGAACCAGGGATTTCCTCCCGGGGGAGATGAGGAAGAGACGGTGGGCGGAGAGTGTATTGAGGGATACCGCCGAGAGGTGGGGGTACGGTGAGGTGGCCACCCCCACGTTCGAAGAGGAAGAGCTGTTCGTCCGCCGTTCCGGGGAGGCCATCGTGGAGGAGCTGTATTCCTTCGAGGACAAGGGGGGGAGAAGGCTCGCCCTGAGGCCGGAGTTCACCGCACCCGTGATGAGGCTGTTCTCCCAGGAGATGAGCCGATCCGCCAAGCCCGTCAAGATATACTATTTCGGAAACGCATTCAGATACGAGCGCCCCCAGAGCGGGAGGTACAGGGAGTTCTGGCAGTTCGGGACAGAGATAATAGGTGCGGATACGCCCGAGGCTGCGGCCGAGAGCGTGGCGCTGGCCTCCACACTCGTGCGAAAGGTGGGCGTGGAGGATGCCGTCCTGAGGGTGGGTCATGTGGGAATACTCAGGGGGATGGTATCCGCCCTGGGCCTGTCTCCCGGAGAGGAGAGGGAGGTGTTCAGAGCGGTGGACAAGGGCGATCTGGAAACTATGGAGAGATTGTGCGGCGGCACGGATGCCGGGGATGTCCTCGTGGGCCTGGTGGGAAGGGACAAGATGAGCATGGAGGATTGGAGGGATATCGGGGGAGGGTTGCTGGATGAAAAAACCGTGTCATACTTTTCCTACTTGGAGGATGTGCTGTCCCTCCTCCCCGCCCTCGGTGTGAGATCATGGAAGCTGGACCCGGGGATAGCCAGGGGACTGGATTATTACACCGGGGTGGTGTTTGAGATAGACGCCCCACGGCTGGGTGCTGAAAAGCAGGTGTGCGGCGGCGGAGAATACGAGCTGGGGAGTCTCTTCGGTACCTCGCAGGTTAGAGGCGTGGGGTTCGCCCTGGGATTTGACAGACTGCTCCTTGCCTCCGCCGTACCGGAGGGTGTCGTACAGCATGGTATTCTGGATGTGTTCATAGCGTACATTGGGGAAAAAGGGCGGCTGGCGGCCTTCGAGATGGCCACAACGCTCAGGGAGAATGGATACAGGGTGGACATTGACCTTCTCGGGAGGAACATCTCCAAAGCCCTCAAATACGCCTCTAGCAGAGGTGCCCGGTATGTGGCCATACTCGGCGAGAGGGAGGTGGAAAGGGGGGTGGCGACCCTCCGGGATATGCAGTCCGGAGAACAGCGAGAGATATCTCTCTCCTCCGACGAACTGAAGAACGTCCTGGATATGCCCCGATGAAACGCACACTATACCCTGGGCCGCTCGGAATGGTTGACGGTCTATCCGGGGGTCAGATAGGTGTAGGTCACGTTGATGGAATAGGAGAACCCGTGATCCGTATACCCTCTCCATATCAGAGGGCCGGGCCACTGGTCATCGCTGGGTTTGCACACCACGTTGAGGGTGATAGTCCATGAAGAGGGAAGGGTCTCTCCCTCTGGGGCGGATATATCAACCGTGGTCTTGTAAGGTGTGGAGCCTCCGGGGAGCGTCTTGGTCACGTTAGCCCCCCCTCCCCCGCCTTCCACATTGCCTGTCACGTCGTCCGGGTTGGTGTTCTCGTCAGAACTCTTGGAGTTGCCGTCATTCACCGTTATTACCATACTTATCTTCGTAACGTTCACGGCCGGTATGGTGAGGGAGACCTTCTCTGTCACTGGTGCGTCTTCAATTCCCCCGTCTATCACCTTCTCCCCGTCGGTGCCCGTGGTACCGTTGTTCTCCACCATCTGAGGGGCCTTTGGGGCGGCCTTCTCGCCGCCACCCACACAGCCTGCGCTCACTACCGCCAGAACAATCAGAGAGGCCAACAACACCTTGACCCTGTCCATGTTATCATCCTTCTGCCCTCTCCATTGGAAAAGCCTTTTATAAAACTTTCCGAAAAACAGACCAAAGAACGAGACACAACCCGAAGCGTTCATCCCACCCCCTCCCCCTCTTCCTTCCCTTTCTCTTTCTTTTTCAAATCCCAAACTTTTATTAAACACATAAGAAATCTGTGTCCAGAAATGGCATATCGTATTCTCCTCTCCGACGGAAGCCTGTTCTGTTCCATTTGCAAGGCTCCCGTGACCGCAACCTCCAGCGTATGCGGTTCCTGTGGCGCCAGCCTAGTGGATACCCTGGTGGGGAAACGGTGTCCGTCGTGCGGGACGCCCCTGCCGGAGAAGGCAAAGGAGTGCCCGAAATGCGGGCTGGTTTTCAAGACGGAGGAGCCTCCCACGGACGACGAGGAGTTTCTCTCCCGGCTTCTGGAGTGGGGGAAGAAGGTGGCCGACAGGACGGAGACCCTGGAAGAC
>JAGHBH010000149.1 GCA_021161085.1 Thermoplasmata archaeon
AGTTATTACAGTGAGATATATAAGACGGAGGGAGAGGGATATTTCAGGGTGTTCCCCAGAGGCGTGAGGCCGGGAAAGGGCCCCTCCAAATACCGGCTTCTGGCATTCTCCGAGAGGTGGCCGGTGGACCTCTCTTTTCTGAAAGCGGAGGCAAAAAAGGCTTTGGAACTCGGAAAGGTGCTGCTGGCGGGCGTGGTGGACGAGGAGGGAGATGTCACCTACTACGGCATAACCGAGAGAGACCCCAGGGCGCTCATCGGCTCCAGACGGCCGGCGGCCGCCACCAGGGGTGTGCTGCTCGTGGACCGTGTCATGATTCCACCCGGAGAGGGAGGCCGGAGGCTGGTGGAGATGGGATTCTACGGCAAGATGGAGGACGAGGCCCTCCTGCTATCCCTGGTGGAAGCCGTCCATCTCTCATCTCTCGGCCTCCTGGAGGTGGAAAATGTTTCGGACGGCCAGGGTATGACAAGAGACGACCTGCTGTCCCTGGGTGAGAGGGTGGAGGACGATTTTAACATCCGCCTGGCAGTCTACGGGGATCTCAGGGAGAGGGGACTCATAGCCAAGACGGGTTTCAAGTACGGCACCCATTTCAGGGCCTACGATGTCCACCCGGACGAGGGACATGCAAGATACCTCGTCCACGGCATAAGCACTCCGCAGATCTCCTGGCAGGAGATAAGCAGGGGGGTCAGGCTGGCCCACGGTGTCAAAAAGGAATTTCTCGTGTGCATGGCGAACGGTAGCGCCGAGGGACGGCCCGAATACCTCCGGTTCAGGAGGGTGACACCATGATCCAAAGCCCTTCCCTATCCTTCCGGTGTTACCGATTGTGCTCTCCCGTCTCCAAAAAGTTTATGTTGTCCCTCCTCCTTTTAGTTCCTCTAAGTCCGATAAAAAGGAGATGATGTGATGGCTGCCGTGGATGCTCTGAAGAGCATATTGGACAGGCTCCACAAAGAGGATGGGGTATCGGTCTCTGGCGTCGTGTCGAGAAACGGTATCCCCATAGTGTGCAACGTACCTAATCCCAGCCAGGCAGATACCTTCAGCACCCTGAGCGCCACGATAATGGGAGCGGGAGAGGTCATATTCACCGGGGTCGGGAGGGGAAAGCCGGAGATGGTGATGCTTTCCTCCCCCAGTGGGAACATGGTCTGCCTCCCCATCAGCGCCAAATCCCTCCTGGTGTTGATGAGCGAGAGCAGTCTGGACGATCTCAAGGCCGTGGCCGAGAGAACCAGACAGGAGATAAGAGAGGTGTTGTCCAATGAACAGAAAGTCTGAGACCAACGTGATGTCCACACCCCGGGAGATAAGGGAGTTCTTTTCCAAACAGGGGGGAAGAAGCCTCCTGATAAAAGGGGGACCGGGGACGGGAAAGACCACCTTCGCCCTCCAGTACCTGGAGGAGAACACTCACCCCGAGAAGAGCGTCTATCTCTCCACAAGGGTGTCCGACGAATCCCTCTACCAGCATTTCCCCTGGCTCCGAGAGAAGGACATGGAAGCCAGGATAATGGACTCCAGCAAGATACTCCTGGAGGCCCTCTACCCCGAAGAGGGGGGAGAAGAGATAGTAGAGGAGATGGACCACCGGGTGGAGGCCGCCAGGGACTTCCTGAAATCCATCAAAGGGGAGGGGGAGGCTCCCCACAAGGTGGACAGGAGGATGCTGGCCGTCCTGCTGGAGCAGAACAGGGTGCCGGAGATAGAGAGGGTCTACGACAAGGTGAACAGCATACTGCCGGAGAAGACCACGGTGGTCATAGACAGCGTGGAGGGAATAACCCACAAATACAACTTCGACCAGGAAGAATTCGTCATGGTCATCCAGAAAGACCTGGTGGAGAACAGCAACACCAACGTCATATTCGTCCTGGAGAAACCGGAGGCCCAGAACCTGGAATATCTCGTTGACGGCGTGGTCCAGCTGAAATGTTGGTACCATGAGGGGAGGATAGTCCGGGAGATAAGGATGGAAAAACTGCGGGCCACAGAGATAAGACAGCCCAGCTATCTGCTCACCCTCCAGGGAGGCAGGTTCACCCTGTTCGAGCCCTTCGAGAACCACAAGAAGACCTCCGCCTGGACCCCCATAGAGAACCCCCAGGGAAAGTACACCACGGGGATAGCGGACCTCGACACCCTCCTGGGAGGCGGCCTGAAGAAGGGCAGCTACACCGTCCTGGAGGTAGACAACAGCGTGGAGAACAAGCACTACCAGGCCATACTCCGCCCGCTGTTCCTCAACTTCCTCGTCACGGGCGGCGGCATCACGGCCGTGCTCCCCGGAGGCCACCACCCTGAGACCATGAGGAACGACATGGTCCAATACATACGCCCGGATGTGTTTGATAAAAACGTCAGGATACTGGACCACTTCATACCCCGCAGCGACAAGGAATACGTGGTCGCCCTCGGGGACCCCAAGGAGGCGCCGGCCAACTACCGCAACGCCATGAGAGCCCTGGACGGAAAACCCATCCTGGACTACACGGGCTTCGACACGCTGGAATACCTCATGGGCAACAAGATACAGATAAGCGAACTCCTAACCGGCGTGGCCAAACTGAAGGTCAGCGAGAACCTGGGGATAGGCGTCCTCAAACCCGGGCTGAAACTCGCCCAGGAGGTGGTGAACATGGCAGACGTCTATCTCAAGATGACCACCATCGGCCGCACGCCGGTCATATACGGCGTGAAACCCAGCACCACCATATACGCCCTCACCGTGGACGACGAGAAGGGACTGCCGTACATGAGGCTCACACCTCTGGTGTAGGGTCATATGGATCATATGTCCCCTCTGGACATGCGGATGCGCTGTGCATATTCCTCCGCATCCCTGAGGGGGTTGGCGAAGCGGTACCTTCTCCCCCGGGTATGGCCTTTCGCCTCCAGGGCCCCCATTTCCGTGAGTTCGTTCAGCCGTTTTCTAACCGTTCCGTAGGACACCCCGTCCACCCAGGATTCGGCTTCCCTTATGGAGAACCATTCCCTGTATTTCTTAGCCATGAGAAGTATGCGTTTGGACGTCTCGTCCATGTCGCTGCTCAGCAGGTCTTTACGTGAGAAAACCTCCACGGCCTCCCTGTAGCTTTCCAGGATGCAGTCCGTCATGTAGTCTATCAGGTCCATATAGTCAAGCGCGTGGTCCGTCCATGCCAGGATGTCGTAGTATATCTGCCTGTTGCCCACCAGATGTCTCTCTATCCTGCAAAGTTTGGAGTTCTCCAGCCCCATCTTTCTCAGATAGACGTGGAACAGCGTCCTACCTGTCCGGCCATTACCATCATAAAAAGGGTGTATGCTCTCGAACTCGTGGAACAACACCGGGGCGGCAGCCAGCGGGTCGTAGCCTGGGGAATATGTGTTCACCCACTCCAGCCATCTCTCCATCTCCGCTTTCACATGGGTGTTCGGCGTCGGGATGAAAACATCCTCCCCGCTGTCATCCGTGATGGTGAACGTTCTCCTGTCCTCTTCACTGCGCAGTTCCCCCGGGCGGCTCAGGGGGTCGTGTTCCATGAGGAATCCGTGGAGCTGCAGTATGGCGTCCATGGACCACGGCAGGGAGAGGTAGAGCGGGTCCAGCCATTCCACAAGGTGGTTTATTATCTCCATCCTGGGACCATCGGGTGCGGGCTCCTCCATCCCCCTAAAAGTGTTTCTGGTGATTCGTGTTACCTCCTCGGCGTCCAGGGGATTGCCTTCCAGCATGGTGGAATAGTGGACGTTTTCCGAATACGCTTTCGTGACCAGCTGGAAGTAGTCGTCTTTGGACAGTATGAATCTATCCAGTTCCCTGTCAAGCCTCCTTATTTCCTCCGATCTTTCTTTGAATTTCTCGGGGACCCTGATGTTAGGTATGAACCTATCTTTCCCCCTCCTCTTTACCGGATACGGGGGGCGGAGATGTCGGAATTTGTTGGTATCTATTGTCATAGTACATAGAGACAATGTATTTATAGTATAAGTAGATTTCGGTATTGTGCTTTTGAATTGTCATAATAATTTACAACAATACTCGCCTTATGCGGGGATACCACAATTACGAGTACAGGAGGTCTCACGGTCCCCCGCCGCCCTTCCATATCAACGCCAGCGATTCCTCCTCCACGAAATGCAGTTTTCCCGGTATCACAAGGCAGCGGGGAGGCGGCCCCGCCTCATACCCCAGCATGAAGGACAGATGGCCCGCCGCCACCCTCTCCTCCACCCCACCCACACGGGAGCAGACGCACACGGTGGTATCCGGCCCGAGAACCCCCTTCTCCATCTCCCTCTCGGAGGCCCCCTGCATGGCCAGAAGTATCTCCAGAGCCTCCTTCGGTGTCATATACCTCCCCTCCTCCGCCCGTATGTCCAGAAGCAGCAGGGTGTGAAGCCCTCTCTCCATGTTCTCCCTGAGATGTTCATAGGGGCTGGTGGGGAGATAGCCCTCCTCCGGATAGGGTATGGTTACAGTGCGGCCGAACTTGTAGTGCATCAGACCCAGACTACCGGCGGCGGCACACACGATGGAGACCCCGTACACCACCTTCACGGGTATCCCAGCCCGCATGGCTCTGTTG
>JAGHBH010000142.1 GCA_021161085.1 Thermoplasmata archaeon
AGCATGGCCACGGTGGAGCCCCCCATGAGAGACATCACCAATGTGGCAAAGGCATTGGCCTGAGGAGCCGCCAGGTTCACCGAGCCCGTGGCCAGGCCGTAGGAGAAGGCGGAGGAGCCCACCACCGCTATGGTGGCCCCCACGACGATACCGGTCAGCTCACCCTTGACCAGGTGATACGGACGGGTGCCAGCATATATTCCCAGCTTGAAATCCCCTATGATGTCGCTGCTGAGGCTCAGGGAACTGCCGAAGATTGCGGCCCCGAAGATGCTCATCACGATGAGACTGGACTGTTTCAGTCCGATGAGGGCGAACACACCCATCAGCAGCAGGAGGACGATGAAGCTAGTGCCGGATACGGGGGTGGTGCCCACCTCCCCCATCGTCTTGACCCCGATGGCCCCCAGGAAGAAGGTGACGGCCACGAGCAGAATGGCGAATATGGCAGAGGGCAAGATGGGAAAACCCCCCAGACCGAATGCGGTGGTTATACCGAAGATCACTATCAGCATCATCACCGGAATGTGCATCATGGGCCACTCGAACCACCCCTTGCCGGGAACATAGTCCATCCCGGCGGAGAGTTCCTTCTTGCCGCCGAACAGCGGGATGTCGGCCATGGCACTCCTGAATACCGTCCGCATCTTCACCAAGGCCGTTATGCCGCCCCCCAGGATGGCCCCCACCGCTATTATCCTGGCAACATATTTGTAGGCTATGAAAGCGGACACATCGGAGAAAGGAGACCACGCACTCAGGGCTCCAAGGGTCTGGGTGGAATAGAACATCTCCTTGCTCGGTATATAGATCGGGACGTTGGTATAGACCACCAGGGGGATGATGACGAACCAGGTCAACATGGTCCCGGAGGACACCAGAAGGGCGGTCCTCAGGCGCATGAACCATCCTATGGCTATCTGGATTGGAATGAACTCGAAACCAAGATGGGTGTATTTGGCATACGGGACCTGCACCTGGCCGCGCTCGTAAATCCTGCCGCCGAAGATCTTGTCCAGAATGGATGATTCGCCGAACCTGAAGTCCCTCAGGAAGGTGAAGAACGCCGTGATGCTCGCCCAGGTGACCACCAGCCGGATGGCCTTTTTCGCCTCCTCCACGGCACCGCTGGAGATATCGTTGGCGATGTCCACCAGCTTCACCGACGCCTCTATTCCCGGCACCGGGAGAGGGTCCTCCACCAGCCACACCCTCCGGAAGATGGTGAAGTACAACACCCCCATGAAGCCGCCCAAAATGGTGGCCGCCACCGCCGTGGCGATGGGCGGGATGGCATCCGGCGTGACCAGATGCGGATAATCCGCCGAATACGTTAGCAGATATATGGCGGGATACGAAAAGACGAACCCCGTACAGGTGGCCGCCGCACCCGTGGCGGCGCCGGCCACGATGTTGACCTCCGTGGGCCTCCACTTCAGAGCCAGACCCATCAGATACGCCAGATACCAGGCCCCGCTCACTATGGTCCCCACCTTGAGCCCCACATACTGGTTGATGAGAGCGAAGGCGGCACCGATCAGGAGGCCCCACACCACACGCTTCCACAGAAACACCGAACGGTCAAAACCCTCAACCCGGGCCTTCTCGTTCAGATACTGCTCAAGGGTCCCAGTGTTGATGTTGCCCCAGATTGTCTCGTCGAAGAAATCCAGGGTGCCCTCTTCCATTCCCTTTATCCCTTCAGGCGTCAAAGGTCTCCTGTATGCGGATTTCCTTACCGGCAACTGAACACCTCATGCCATCTCCCGCCACCAGAAACCCCGGCTCACGCGCGGGCCAAACCGATGTCAGCCGGCAACATGCGGCAAAGGCTCACACTGGCCAGTAGAACTTCAGTATCTCCACACCGAAGGCGGCGATGAGACACATGGCCACGACCAGCCTCGGGTCCACCTTTATCGCCTTCTCGTCCTCGGCGTCGAAATACCTTATCAGACCGGCACCTGAATGAAAGCCCTCGCCCTTCTTCTTTTTCGGCATCCTAGACACCTTTACCTTGTCCTATCTCCACCTGCCATAATCCCTTTTCATATATTAGCTTTACCGGAGAGCCGGCGCCGAAACCGGAGCCGGGCCTCAACAGCCAAAAAACGCCTCGCCCGATCACTCCAGCCGGCCCGAGAGAGCGTCGATCTGCGCCCATATCTCCTTGGCCTCTATGCCCTCAAGCGTCTTCCTGGCCTTGTCAAGGAAATCCCTTGCCTCCGCCTTCTTCCCCTTCTTCATCCGCTCCTCCGCCAGAGAGATATAAACCCTGGAGATGTTGTGCGGGGACCTGGTCCTCTCCGCATAATCCAGCGCCTCGGCCAGAGCCTTCTCCGAGTCCTCCCATCTCTCCGCCGCCGCATATGCGTCCCCCAGAAGCTTGAGGGCGGCCGACGCACCCCTCACATCGTCTATCAACTTCAACGTCTTGATGGCGTTCTCGCTGTAGGATATCGCCTTCTCCACCTCCCCCATGTTCAGATAGGCCTCGGCCATGTTGAAAAGAGACCAGCTGGTCATCCTCTCGTTCAGTATCTTCTCCCCCTCGTGCTTGCACTTCTCGAAGAAGTCTATGGCCTTCTGCCACTCCTTCTTCTGAAGCATTATGTCTCCCAGGTTGTTGTAGGCCCTGGCCAGTTCCTCGCCTCCGCCGATGCTCTCCAATATCTCGGCCGCCCTGCTGTAGAGGTCGAACGCCTTGTCCAGCTCCCCCCGCTCGTTGTAGACGTTGCCCAGGTCTATGATTATCACCCCCTCCTTGCTCCTCTCCTTTATCCTCCTCACTATCTCCAGGGCCTCCTTGTACGCCTTCTCGGCACTCTCGAAATCACCCTGATTCCAATAGACCAGCCCCAGACCCCTGAGGGCGTCCGCCTTTCCCGCGTTGTCCCCTATGCTCTCGGACAGCTCGAGAGCCTTCTTAAGCCATCTGGCCGCCTCCTCCCACTCGTTCAGATTCCTGTGCACATGGCCGATACCCCGATAAGCCTCCGCCTCGAGTAGAGGCTGCCTGGACTGCCTCGCCGCCGAGGACGCCCGCTTGTAGTCCTTGATGGCCTCCTCCCACTCCTTCAAAAAGGTATGAGTCGTGGCCAGAGCCAGATATATCCCGGCCTCCCTCTGGCTACGCAACATCGGATCCCCCGTCTTCTTGACCTCCCCCAGTTCCGCCAGATGCTTATAGAGGAGCAGTTTCCTCTCCAGAATCTTGGCACGCTCCTGACCCACCATGGGAGCCACGGACCGGGCTATACCCCTGGCCAGCCGGGGAATATCCCTTACGGTTATCCTCTCCATCTCCACACCCATATCCAGGCACTGCTTCCTGAGCGCCAGAAGACCCATCTCCCCCAGCTCTCTCTGAAGAAGGGTACGTATCTCCATGCTCAACATCATCGGATTTATGGATTCCTGCGGCATACCTCTGCCCCCTTACGGAGGAAGCAGGTATATCCCCCTTCATATTTCATATTTTTGTTATAAACCATGGGGCACTACACCCTCCTATCCCAATAAATACAACAGCCTCCTCTACCACGGAACGCTTTTCTTGCCCATCCAGTAGCCGATGATGTTTATGCATCTGTGGAGGGGGGCGGTGAGGACGATGACGAAGCCCAGCGCCAGGAGTCCCCATCCCACGAAGAAGTGGGGGAGGGTCCACCATGGGACGAACAGCAGGCCGAAGAAGAGGGCTCCCGCCACGAAGTCGTACTGGTCCAGGACGGGGGCCTTGTCCCCTCTCCCCAGGCCCAGGCGTCTTTTGATGAAACTGCCGAACATATCGCCGGCCATGGCGCCGGTGGCGAAGACCAGGGATACCACAAAGGCATCCCACAGCGAGCCGAAGGAGAGAAAGCCCATGCCCGGGCTCCAGGAAATCATCTCGAACACCACGCCCACCACCACGCCGGCGAAAACGCCCCCGATGGTGCCCCGCCAGGTCTAGCCGTCCCCCGGAACCCGGCGGCCGTCCGACATGCACCTGCCCATGTCCACGGGTGGGCCGCCGCCCAGGAGCACCGCCGCTGGGTTGGCCACATAGGCTGGCATGAAGAACCATACGCCCAGGACGGCGGCCATGACTTCCAGCAGGAGCATCGGGGGAAAATAGGCGGGGAGAAGATAAGGGTTTCCCCCTGTCTCATCGCACCCTCCACCCTCCGGTCCCCGGAAAACATATATCAAAAAGGAAGGATATTCCGCCCACGGTGATTTGATGAAGAAAGGACGGGGGTCGCATCCGGCGGAGACTCCTTTCATCTTTGCGATGCTGATATTCCTGGCGGCCTCCAGCATAACGGGCATCCATGGCATATCGGCAGTCCGGGGAGAAGGGGTCGGAGAGATTCTATATGTGGGAGGCACGGGGCCCGGGAACTTCTCCACCATCGCCGAAGCCCTGGCCGAGGCCCAGGCGGGTGACACCATCCATATCTACGGTGGGGAATACGGGGAAACGCTGGAGGTGACCAAGAACATAACCCTCAAGGGAGAGGGCACGAACACCACCTGGATCGTCGGAGACGGAGACCGGACGGTGGTCACCATCGGAGCAGAGGGCGTGACGATAGAAGGACTGACCATAACCGGCAGCGGAAGCTTCCTCAACTACTCGGCGGCCCTGCTCATAACCGGAGAAGGGGTCACGGCCACCCGCCTCCGCATCACCAACAACACCGGATTCGGCATATACCTCCAGGGGGCTTCCGACATCACCATAGACAACTCCACCATAGAAAAATGCCAGGACGGAATACTCGTCAAAAGCTCCTCGAACATCACCATCAAGGACAGCACCCTCATCGGCAACGATGGAGGTTTGGCTGTCTATTCCTCCAGCCGTCTGACCGTGAAAGGGAATACCATCCTCAACAACTCCTATGCCCTGGAATCCTCCGGCATTTCCTCGCTCCGCCTTGAGGGCAACGACATAAAGAACAACACCTACACCGGAATATACGTCCTGGGAGGAAAGGATCTGGGCATAATGGCCAACTTTATAGAGAACCATTACACGGGGATGTACCTGATGGAATGCAGCAACATCACCATAGAAACCAACACCATGATGAACAGCTCCTGCCACATCTCCCTCTACGAGAGCGATAACACAACCATCAAGGGCAACAACATAACCACCACCCTTGAATGGATGAAAGAAAATGAATCGGAATGGCCGTGGGTCCGTAACCCGGACGAATCAAGGATTACAGCGGCCATAGATATCCAGAACTCCTGGAACACCACGGTGGAAAATAACACACTGCATCGGGCCGCCATCTTTCTATGGCCCGCCAAGACAGACGCCCTCTCCTTACTGCTCTCCCAGAACATAGAAAATAACACGCTGAATGGACGGCCAATATATTTCCGAAAAAACGCCTGCGGGGAGCACGTTCCCGAGGATGTAGCCCAGATAATACTGTTGAACTGCACGGACATGGTCATAGAAGATAGGGAAAAAGACCCCGTGATCGGTGGTATAAGCCTCTTGTTCTCCCACAGATGCCGGATAGAAAGGACACGGGTGACCAGCCCCAACAACGGGATCCTCATCATGTACGGCCGGGACAACGTCATAAGGGACAACAACATAAGCTACGTCGGATGGGCAGGAGTACAAATGGACGGAGCAGTCGGAAACCTCGTGGAGAACAACACCATATACAACTGCTCTTTCTACGGCATCTCCCTGGGGAGAACGTCGGAGGCAAACGGTATACGGAACAACAGCATAAAAGGCCCACACCTGTTTTCAGGAGTCAGCATTTCCGACGGCTCCAGAGGAAACATCCTGGAGGAGAACACCATCATCGGCTCCGGCAACTGCGGCGTCGAAATATACGGGGCGGAAGACAACATCATCAGGAACAACACTCTGATGGGAACCCCAACGGAAGGAATAATCGACATATATCTCTCCAAAAACGCTTCCATATCCGGAAACCTCATCCTCGGCAGAGAAAGCCCCCAAACCTTCTACTGGACATCCAACCAGAGACCCACAGGAGTGAACGCCAAATACTCCTCCGGACTCACCATATACCTCAACACCCTGGAAAACCTCACCCGGGCGGTGGCCTTCAACAGCACCACCAACGCCGTCATAAACGGCAACCTCATCAGAGACTGCGATGAGGGAGTCAATCTAACAGACTCCGAGGACAACTTCATCTTCAACAACCTCTTCCTCAACACAACCACCCCGGCGTCTTCCAACACCACGGAGAACACCTGGAACCTCCCCTACCCCCTGGGAGGAAACTACTGGGACATCCACACGCCGGAGACAGGCACCGCCTCCGATGTCCTCTCCGGGCCACTGCAGAACACGAGCGGGAGCGACGGGATATGCGACACACCCTACACCCACGGCGGGGTGGCCGACCTCTACCCGCTGGCACACCCGCCATCTCCGGGAGGAGAAGGGGACCGGGACGGAGATATGATGCCGGATGCCTGGGAAACCGAACACGGCCTGAATCCGGAAGACCCGAGGGATGGCATCCTGGACGCAGACGGGGACGGATTGACAAACGCCGGAGAATACGCCGCCGGAGCCAACCCCGGAAATCCGGACACCGACGGAGACGGGATGCCAGACGGATGGGAATACCTGTATCTCATGTCCCCCACCGACCCCGAAAACCGGGAGGGAGACCCGGACGGCGACAATCTGACCAACATACAGGAGTACGAGAACGACACCGACCCATTCAAGGCGGACACCGACGGGGACGGAATGCCGGATGGATGGGAGGCAGAGAACGGGCTGTCACCCGCCCGGCCGGACGGAGGGAAAGATAGGGATCGGGACGGCTACACCAACCTCCAGGAATACGAGAACGATACTGACCCGAACGACCCGCACAGCAGGCCCCTGGGAAACATCAACGTTACGGGATCCGATGCCTGGGTGTTCTATGCGATAATAGCCGCCGGAGTCGTCTTGATAACCCTATCCCTCTGGATATACAGTAGAAGTGAAAGTCGAACGGGAGGAGAAGCCTTGGGAAGTAAGGGGGAAAGGGAAAGACCGGAGGGGGAGGCGGAAGAAAAAGGGG
>JAGHBH010000191.1 GCA_021161085.1 Thermoplasmata archaeon
CCCCCACACTCATCCCCAGGACGGCCGGCTGGCCGTTGACCCTGACCCGCCCCTCCTCTATCAGCACTTCGCACTTTCTCCGGGAGCCTAGGCCGCAGGATGCCAGATATCTCTGGAGCCTCATTTTCCCATCTTCTCCAGCACCTCGAAGGCCTCGTATCCCATGGAGAACAGCATGCCGCGGAAAATGTCAGCATTCTCCTCGAACATGCTGAACAGGGCGGTTATATCCTCGGGGTTAACATATCCCCACTTGTCCAATGCCCGCTTCAGCTCCGGCACCTCACCGGCCTTCTCCACGGAGGAAACGCCCTCGGCAACGGCCTCCGCCGCCGCTCTCAATGCCCTTGCCCCGGCCCTTGTGCCGTCCGGATGTCCGTGTATCCCCCCGCCGGCCTGGGCCACGAAATCCCTCCCGTAGATGACCGCCAGGGCGTCCACCCTGCCGGGGTCCAGTCCTCCGGAGGCCACGGGCATGACCGAGCGTATGTGATCGCTCCACTCCTGGCCAAGGCTCAACAGCTCCAAGGCCTCCGGTATGTGCCTTTCCCTCACGATCCGGCCGTAACGGCGTATGAGCAGGGGGGAGCCCTCCATCTTGCCGACACCCGTGCCGGTGTGCAGCTGGTCCACACCCAACAGACGCCATATCTTCGCGAACACCGCATAGTTGGCACCGAACTCGCCCCGGGTCTCGGCCGTATGGCCCGCCCGATGTGCGTGGACTATGAAACCCCTCTCGTGCAGCGTCTCCACGGCCTCCTGGACCATGGGATACCCCATCATATAGACGTCCAGCATGGCCACGTCCCACCCCTGGCTCTTCAGGAAGTCCATCCTCTCCAGCATCCTGCTCCACCGATCCGTGATGTTGGGAGCGTACATCACCCTCCGCCCCGTCTCCTCCTTCACCCTGTCAACCCTCTCCAGGACCTCCATCACCCTCTCCTCGAACCGGCAGAACGGCTGGTCCACAAGGTTCTCATCGTCCTTGACGAAATCACAGCCGCCCATCCAGGCCTCATATGCCACATCCGCCCATTCCCCGGGAGCCAACCCCACCTTGGGCTTCACGATGGTGCCCACGTGCGGCCTGCCGGAGCCTGTGGAACCCACCCTCTCCCTTATCCCCTCGATCCCGTAACCCGGCCCCTTGTAGAACTCCTGGAACCTCCTGGGGATGCGGATGTCCAGAAACTTCAACGCCTCCAGCTCCGTAAGCCCATACACGTTGCCCCTGATGGAGGCGAGAACCTGGGCGATGTTCCTCGCATCAAAATGCTCCAGCGGATAGGCTATCCAGACGAAACCCGACGTCTCCCCCACCTTGTGGAGACGAAACACCCTGGCCCTGTACTCCCTCAGCACCCTGTCGTTGATGGTCTTTATCTCCGTCCAAGTGCCCACGGAAGACTCCGCGGCAAGGGCCTCCGCCAGCTTCTCAAGGGAAAAACGCCCCCTCACCCAATGCAGCACCACCAGATCCCCATCGGGGTCAGGCTCGTAACCTTCATCCAGATAACTGTAGCCGCCGTACACCATACGGGTCACCTCTCGTCCACACCGGGACGGGAATAAAGGAAACTGAAACTATAAAAAGGAGTTGGTGGCTCAAAGCGGGAGGAGGGGGCGAGGGAATCCGAAACACAGAGGGAGTTGCATGGGCGAATCCGAAGGAAATATCATAAAAATCCGGGACACGGGAGACACTATAACCGTCGTCCTCCCCTACAACCCGGACCACATCTCCAGGATCAAGACCATAAAAGGAAGCAGATGGCACCCGGCAGAGAGACACTGGACGGTCCCCCGCAGCGAGACGGAAACCCTCCTCTCCCTGTTCGCACACGAGAAAAAGACCGTCTCCCCCACACTCCTCCTGGGAGACCTGAGAAAGGAGATGGCGGCCAGAGGATACAGCCCCCGCACCATCACCATATACATGTTCTACAACACCAAGATCATAGAACACACCGGAAAGACACCGGCGGACATCACCACCCGGGACATACGAGACTACCTGGCCCGCCTCACGGAAGAACACCGGGCGTCGGCCTCAACCCTGAACACCGCCATAAGCGCCATAAAATTCCACCAAAACCAGGTCCTGGGCAAGAACCTCCAGATAAAACGCCCCAGAAAAGACCAGAGCCTCCCACCCGTTCTCAACCGCACCGAGATAAAAATTCTACTGGAGAGCACGGAAAACCCCAAACACAAAGCCCTCCTAACTCTCGCCTACTCAGCCGGCCTCAGGGTCAGCGAGATCGTCAGCCTCCGACCGGAGGACATAGACACCCGGAGAATGCTCATCCACATAAAGAAAGCCAAAAGACGCAAAGACCGCTACGTCCCCCTCTCCCCCACCGCCCTCAGAACACTCAGAGAATACCTCCGCCACAGCGGACACCACACATACCTCTTCCCAGGACAGAGGCCGGGCACGCACATCAGCACACGCACCGCCGAAAAGATATTCACCCAAGCACTCAAAAGAGCAGGCATAAGAAAACAGGCATCCATCCACACCCTCAGACACAGCTTCGCCACCCACCTACTCGAAAATGGCACGGACATAAGATACATACAAGAAATACTGGGACACAAAAGTACAAAAACAACACAGATATACACCCACATAACAACCCAAAAACTCTCACAAATCCCCAACCCCCTGGACGCCATGATGGGCCAAGACCTCCGGCCCCGGAAAGAGGAGGGAAACGCCCATAGGAGGCATAAACGAAACGGAGGCTGATAACATCCGAAAACGGAAGCATAAACGAACAAGGTTCGGATATGAGGAGTTATACGCAATTCCCTTCGTGGGCTGATTCGTTCACGGCCTGCTGATAAGGGTTTGGTGATGGGTTTTCTGTGTTTTGTAG
>JAGHBH010000070.1 GCA_021161085.1 Thermoplasmata archaeon
ATGGCGAAGCGGGGGAAGGAGAACGACGGGGACGGGACTGGGATGGGGTCATGGGATGGGGACAACAGCGAGGCGGATATGGCTGTCCATGACCTGCTGGCAGCGGAGGACGAGCCGCTGGACCTCTGCACGAGACCGCACATACTGATAGACACGGGCCGGGAGAACGTGGAAGAGGTCATAGAAAGATACGCTTTAGCTCTGGGCCCGACGCAGGGGAGCCCGGGAGGGGACGGAAAATGACTGGAGAGCGGGCGGGAGAGAGGAGGCGGTACGATGGGACTACCAGCGGCGACGAGGTGGAGGTGAGGGGCTTTCTATCCGACCCCGGGAGGCTGTTCAGTGTGGCCGAGGAGACGGGCACCTACATGCTGGAGGATGTGTTCTATTTTCCGATGGGGCTTTTTCCCGGCGGAGACCCATCAGGGGGCGTCCCTTTCCTGGAGGAAGGGGATGTCTGGCATCCCCGGAACACCACCCTGCGTCTCAGGACCTTCTCCGGCAAGGGGACCATGATCCTGCTGTCCAGGCAGACATATGATAGATTGCTCCCCGGGGAGGGGGAGCCGGATGGCGGGCTGGATGAAGTAGGGGGGACGCTGAAGAAGGCCGTCAAATATATCATGGCCTCGGGGGCCCCCGAAGAGTTGGAAGAAATTCTAGGCCTTCTGGGTTTCGCTCCGGCGTTCTCCATAAGGCGCAGGGAGGGACATTTTCTCCGTGTCAAGGTCGGCGGCGGAACCCATCCCGGGAAGACTCAGGGTCTGGTGGCCGAGTATATAGAGGGGTTGGGCTGGATGTTCGAGGCCCACGTGGAGCAGGGGGAAGAGAAAGAGGTCATGTCGCTGCTGGATTTCATCGGCGTGGAGGAAGGACAACTGCTGAAAGAATCCCTGCCCTCATATTACTACAAAATCGTCGTCCTGGGGAACGGCGTGGGGAATGGCGGCCGATGAAGGTCTGGCTTGCGTGTCTCACTCTGTATGCCGTACCAGATGATAATCCATCAGCCGCCCGTCCACGTAGTGGAATTTTCCGGAAAACACACCGGGCTCATCCAGCAGGGGTAGGAATATCCTGTCGCCCTCCCAGAGGTTCAAGTCCAGCAGGCGGTCGTTTTCTATCCATTCCAGAACTCCCTCGGATGATTCCCTTATCTCTCCCCGGCAGCCGTTGAACACATAGACGAATACATACCAGTCCTCGCCGTTGGCGAACTCAGGGAAGGTCAGGATGCCCTTCAGAACGGGGTCCTTCACGTCCAGACCGGACTCCTCTTTCACCTCCCTGACGGCACACTCCTCCGGCATCTCCCCGGGTTCGAGCTTGCCCCCCAGGCCGTTCCACTTTCCCTCGTGGATGTCGTTCTCCTTCTTCACCCTGTGGATCATGAGGGTCCTGCCGCCTTTCCGGACATAGCAGAGGGTAGCCAGCTTCACGGTTCTCCCTCCTCCCGTTGCGACGGCTCATCTCCCTCTGCGGGGTCCTGCTCCATACCCCTTTTCTCCCTATTCCTTTTTATTCTCATCAGGATGTCCGCCAGGGCTCTCTCCGCATCCTCCACGTCGCCGTATTCCACCAAGTGGAGGTCGGGGCAGCCGGATATCATGGCTGAGAGCCTCTTTTCATCCGACGGCCTGTACAGGCAGACGACCGGTTTGCCGTGTTCCAGCCCCCGGGCTATCTCGTATCCCACTCCCAGGCTGGGGACCGTGACCTCCGCCACCACCACGTCGGCCTCCAGCAGCCATCTCATGTCCCTGTCGTGGATGTATCTGTCCGTGTATCTCTCCTCTTCTTCCAGGAGCCTCTCGTTTCCCACATGCTCGGTGAGGACCTCCCCGAATCCGGAGAGGAACCTTATGAGGCGGTCGTAGGCTCCTGACATCTCCCTGCCCGCCCTGATGGAGCCGGCGAAATATATCCTCATCCGCCGCCACCCCCCACGTTCCTTTCTTTGGCCAGCCCGTACTTGTCGGCCCTCCCCCTGGCTAGCTCCACGGGATATTTGCGGGCGTTGACCTCCATCTTCCTCCTGACGGCCTCCACGGGATCGCTGTTCAGGAGGCAGAACATCTCCAACAGATAGATCATGACATCCGCCATCTCCTCTTCCATCCTGGCTCTCATCTCCGGGTTCCTTTCGATATCCTGGAAGGAGGGGTTTTCCCAGGTGAAGAGTTCCAGAAGTTCCCCGGCCTCAACGGAGAGGGCGGCGGCCAGGTTTCTGGGGGTGTGATACTGCAGCCAGTCCCTCTCCTCGACGAAATGCATTATCTCCTCAGTCAACATATCTAGGGCGGGGTTTTCGGACAAGGATGTCACCTCTCGCCCGGCATCCACCGGGATGTATAATAAACATGCGGACCCACCCCTCCGGCCTGGCGGTTTTCACGGGTTGTAATCAAACCGGATAGCCTGGGAAAAGGGGTTTATATACGGCGAGGAAGGAGTAAGGGCCATGAATTCCCCGGACAAGGTAGGCAGGCTCTATCCCGGTCTGATGGACGAGGAGGCAATAGCGATACTGGCCCTTGCAGGCTCTCCGGAGGGCACCACCCTGCGCAGGATAGCGGAGAGGCTGGGAAAGAGCATGGAGAGATGTCTGGTGAAGATCGAGAACCTCATGACCCTGGGCTTTCTGACCACTCTCAGCGACCCCTCAGGAGGGGAGGAGATAATACTCTCCACCATCGGGATGGCGTGAGACTCCTGGTATGGCATCCCGGCCGCATCCTGCCCTAACGAGAGTTTTATATATCCCACGCTTCTTCCAACCCCCTGCCCCGGCCGTTTCGCTCGCATGAAAACATGCTCAATCAAGCGGCCGTGATCTAGCTGGTTAGGATTAGGGCCTTCCAAGCCCTCTGCTCGGGTTCAAATCCCGACGGCCGCATATATTAACCCATAGTATCTATTACCTGGGACGGAGGGATTTGAGAGTAGGAACACGAAGTGTTCCTGCGAATCGAATCCCGACGGCCGCATATCGCTCGGGGATATGGGAAGTTGCCCAATGGCAATTTAGGCGAAGGGTCTGCAAAACCTATAACCCCATATCCGCTCGTTATGTGCACCTGACCAAACTGGAGCGAAGGGAGAATGTAATGTGAGAAAGAAGCAAAAAAAAAACTTCCGCAGCGTTCGAAAAACCCGCCATAAATTCCGTTGTCATCCTCCCATTTATCTTCACATGGGCAACATCAGTAGATAAGTTTATATCATATGAACTCATATGGGTTCATATGGTAAGAAAAACAGTTGCATTAAGTCTAGATGAAGACATATACAACCAATTTAAGAAGTATTGCCAAGAGAATTTTATAGTATTATCTCGAAAAGTAGAAAGCTTTATGCTTGAAGAACTAGAAAGAGCAAAGAGGGGAAACAATGACAAATAATTTCGTTGAGTACAAAAATATGGACGGGGGGTATCGGCCAATTGAGATAGATTTGGGAAGAAATATCACCGATGAAGAAAAAAAAGCCATTCATGAATTAGAAAGTATTTTTCCTCACGACGATTTATTTTTTGAGATAAAAAACCAATCATTGATCTTATATCTGAACTCTATAGATTTGAAATTATTTCATCAAAAAGTCAAGATCCTAACTAAACGGTATAACCTTAAGCCAGAAGATAATATTTTCGATGAACTTTTAAAGAATGTTGAAAAAATAAAAAGTTATGGATTAATGG
>JAGHBH010000116.1 GCA_021161085.1 Thermoplasmata archaeon
CCCCTCATCGGAGGAGACGAGTATCCCCCTGGCCCCGAAGGTCCTGGCCACCAGCGCCACATGGGTGGACACCCTCTTGTCCCTGTCCGGCCTGTGTCCCATGCGGAGAACCCACACGTCCCCCACGCCTATCCCCCCATACGTCTCTTCACTTCATCCAGCACTCTGCGTGCCAGGAAGTTCCCGGGAGATTTGGCCAGGCAGTTCCTGGCGTATTTCTCCGCCTCCACCAGCTTGTTCATCTTCAACAGCGTGTAGGATACCCCGGCCAGCACCCCGTACATCTTCATGTCCCGCTTGAGCACCGTCTTGTAGAACACCAGGGCCTCCTTCAGCCTCCTCTTGTCCGTGAGGGCCATACCCTTGTATATGACGGCGTCCTCGTTCATATCTCCCCTCAGCATCTCCTCGGCCGTGGATATCACGAAATCCAGGTCCCCGCTCTCGTATGCTTCCCTGAGCACCAGGGCCGGGTCCGCCGCCGGCCCCTCCTCTTCCATCTCGGCGGTCTCTTCCTCTTCCATGGTGGCCTCGAAAACGGCCTTGCAGTTCGGACACTGGACGTCGGTCTCCCGCACCACGCTTCCGCACACGGGGCAGAGGAACAGGGTCTCACCCTCCACGGGGGCCTCCTCCCCGGCCTCTTCGAGTGCGGGAACCTCCACCACCTCTTCTTCCCCCGCTTCCCCGGCCTCGTCCAAGTCCACGGCTCCGTCCAAGCCGCCAGCCTCCCCCACGGCCTCTCCAACCTCCGCAACCCTCATCTCCACATCCGCAACCTCTCCCCCCGCCTCTTCGGGTGCGGAGACTATCTGCCCGAGGGCGTCCAGGCGGACACCGCAAGATGGGCAGGTCCTCGTGCCCACGGCCAGTATCTCGGAACACCCGGGGCAGAGGAACTCCTTTTTGTCGTACCATTTATAGACCTGTCTGATGGAGTTGGCCTTCATAAACGCCTTCTTAGCCTGTTCCATGTCGCCCATCCGGTAATAGGCGCTTCCGAGGTCGAACCATGCGTCGGCGTTCTCCGGATCAACGTTGGCCGCCTTCTCCAGGAACTCCACCGCCCCCTCCATGTCGCCCACACCGTAGAGGAGCATGGAACCCAGGGCCTGGATGGCGTCGATATAGAGGGGGTCCATGTCTATGGCCTTCTGGAATTCCCTCCTCGCCTCCTCGTATTCCCTCCTGGAAGCCAGAAGAACCCCCTTCTTGTAATGCTCCTCCTTTGATAGCCTATCCCCCACAGGCTTGGTGCTCCCAGGCTCGGGCCTCTTCACGCCCGCCCCCTCCTTCACGGGCCTCTCGTCGGGTCCCCGGGCGGCAGCCTTCTCCTTTTTCTCACCGCCGCCGACGCCCGCCCTCTGAAGGAGTATCTCCATGTCGCTGTCAGACAGCTCCTTCTCTCCCTTCAACAGGGCGGCGGACATCTCCTGGCCGGAGAGGACCAGCGTCCGGGGGGAGGTCTTGATGTTGCGTCCCTTCATGGAGAGCACCCTGAGGGCCAGTCCCTGTTCCGTCTTGTATATGTCCACCACGCCGTCGAATATGGAGTGCACGGAGGTAAGCAGCCTCTGGTCGTGCATCTCCTTCTCCACCACCACCACCGCCACCCCCTTGTTCTTGGCCACCCGTGTTCTCAGACTCTGGAGGAAGGAGGAGGTGCTCTTCTCGTCAAAACCCTTCAGAACGGGAGATAGGGATTCCACCAGAATGCGCTGGACGGGTCTCCTCTTCGCCATGGATGTGGCCTTGTCCAGGGCGATCTCCAGGTTGGTCAGGTCCTTTCCTGTCTTGACCACGTTGCCCGAGGCCTCCACGCCCACTATCCGCTCGTTCTTGTGGGAGTACCAGTCCACGAACACCATTCTCCTCTTCTTCTCCTCGGCCTCCACATCGATGCCCCAGGATATCATCTGGGACCGCAGGGTGTGGGGGAATCTGGAGGATAGGACCAGAACCACTGGACCCCTGGTCGAGATGGCATCCCTCACCAGATGGTCGAACACCAGCCCTCTCTCCACCCCTCCGGGAACCTGGAACAGCAGCAGACCCCCCTTGGGAAAACCCCCGCCCAGGGCGGCGTCCAATCCCTTGATGTGAGTCGGGGCACTGGGGGTTATCATCCCATGGAGTATCTCCTCTATGCCCGGGAGTTTCTTCGCCGCCTGAGAGAAATAGGAGAGGACGGGACCGCCTATCATCCTGGCCTTTCCCAGGGCACCCTCGTCCCCCAGGGCGAAGGCCGACAGGTCCACGAAGGAGTTGAACACCATTCCCATCTCCCGGATGACCCGGCGGTTGGCCACGGGAATGGGGATCTCCACAGTACCGTCGTCCCCTATCCGGATGGCACTGGCAGAGGGGAGGGATCTGGCAAGGGTGGCCAGCTTCTTCCTGAATGTGGAGAGGGTGACCGTCTGGGCGAAATCAGTTATGTAAGAGGAGAACAGCGTCTCGAACAGGTATCTGCCCTGCTGTCCCAGGGGCTCCTCCTCCCATCCCGGCCGGTTCTTCTTGAAAAGGGAGAGGGGCAGGAGGGGGAGATGCCAGTCCATTCTTGTGGACAGCACCTCGCTCCAGTTGGAGGTTATGAAATTCCTGGCTGGTTTTCTTATCCTCTGGACGGCCTCGTCCTCTCCCACCCTGTCGGTGAGGGACAGAAAATATCTCTCCAGGAAATCACGCAGGGCGAACATGGTGGGCGGTTCGTCCGGCAGGTCAACGCCGCCGCCGTCGGCCGTGAACGAGAAATCGTCGGATATGGATACCTTCTCCATTATGACATGCTTTCCGGAGACCGTTTCCAAGATGAGTGAGGCTCTGTCGGGGCCGATGACGTCCCTGTTGCTCTTCAGCACCGACTCTATCATCCCGATATAGAGATGAACACGATCCGAGGAGGATACGGCCTCTTGCTTCATCGTCTCATTCTCTCCGGTGGATTGGACGTTGGGTGGGACAGCATTAGCGGATTTTACCACGGGCAGGCCAGTAACGGACACCGGGCCCCGTGGGCTCACAGCCGTTGCGGGGGTATCCTGCCCGTGTGCCAGTCCCGGAAATTCCATGCTGCCGCCGGAAACACTCCTTCCGCTGACAGTATCGGTCTAACCCTATATGGGCTTTATGGGTTAAAAATATACGCCGTGGAAAATGATGAGAGTACCGGAGAGTCTAGTGGCGGAGCATCCCCCCTTGCATCCCCACTTTTTCCTCCGGGCTACCTTTTACGGGACCGAGCCGTCTTTATTCGTCCCGGGAGGGTCTCTTGGAGAGAGCATACTTATCCACGAGCTCCGAATAGAGTTCGAACTCCGGCGAGTCCACGAACCGATCCAATATGTCCTTGGGGAGGTGGGAGAACAGTTCGTCTATCACCCCTAGGACACGGCCCAGCTTCTCGTATTCCTCCTCCATCTCCGCCTGGAGTCCCAGAAGGGTGTCCTCCACCTCC
>JAGHBH010000099.1 GCA_021161085.1 Thermoplasmata archaeon
GCTATCTCCATGAAGGACGAGAGGGCTTTCTTGAACTCGCAGTTTTCCAGGGCCCCGGCAACCTCCCCCACCCTCTTTTCTATGATATCTATGTACTCTCTGTCCTCATCCAGGAGCGTACCCTCAGGTGGGACCGCCCCGAAATGCTTGTGGGTGAAGGTCAGCACCCGATGGACGAAGTTGCCCAGCGTGGACACCAGCTCCTCGTTCACCCTGCGGATGAAATCCTCCCAGGTGAAGTCGGCGTCCCTGTTCTCCGGCATGTTCGCCGTCAGATAATACCTCATAACATCGGGGGGCAGATAGGCCAGATAATCGGGAAGGGATACTATGTTGCCCCTGCTCTTGGAGAACTTCTCCCCCCTGAAATGGAGGTACTCGTTGGCCACCACGTTATACGGGAGGTTCAGCCCCCCGTAGCCCATGAGCATGGCCGGCCAGATGATGGTGTGGAAGGGTATGTTGTCCTTCCCCAGGAAATAGTAGTGTCTGCACCCGGGGTCCTCCCAGAAATCCCTCCACTCCTCCGGATTCCCTCCCTTCTCCCCCCTGCCCTGTGCCCACTCCTTGGAGGCGGAGAGATAGCCTATCACCGCCTCGAACCAGACGTATATCCTCTTGTCCTCGAAACCCTCGACGGGCACATCCACCCCCCAGGTTATGTCTCTGGTTATGGCCCTGTCCTTCAGCCCCGACCGCAGCCAGTTCCTTGTGAACCTCAGGGTGTTGGCCTTCCAATAGTTCTTGTCCTCAAGATATTTCAAGAGGTCCTTCTCGAAGGCCGACAGCCGGAGGAAGAAATGCTCGGTCTCCCTCATCTCCGGCGTGGAGCCGCATATCTTGCACCTCGGCTCCACAAGCTCCTCCGGGTCCAGGGTCTTGCCGCAGACATCACACTGGTCCCCCCTGGCTCCCTCGGAACCGCAGTGGGGGCAGATACCCTCCACATACCGGTCCGGCAGGAAGCGGAGGCACTTCGGACAGAAAGGAGAGACCATGGTATCCCGGTATATATGGCCCTTGTCCAGCAGCCGGAGGAAGAGGTCATGGACCACCCGGCGGTGGTTCTCCGTGGAGGTCTCGGTGAAGAGGTCGAAACTCACCCCCAGATCCCTGAGGGCCTGGCTGTTTATCCTGTGATACCTAGAAGCCACCTCTCCCGGGGACACGCCCTCCTTCTCGGCGGTCACGGTTATGGGCGTCCCGTGCTCGTCGCTGCCCGAGACCATCAGCACCCTCCGTCCCCTCATCCTGTTGTACCTGGCGAAGATATCGGGGGGGAGATAGCATCCGGCCACATGGCCCATGTGAATGGGGCCGTTGGCATAGGGCCAGGCGACGCCGATGAACACCTTTTCCACGCCGTCCGTCATGGGTTTCCTCTCCAGGGGGGTAGGGGTGGGAAATATGCTTCCCATATTAAAGGTTGTTTTTCTCCGTCGCCCCCTCAGTCGGGGTTTCCGTCAGGTGTTGTCAGGTGTTATCGGGTGTTGTCAGGTGTTATCGGGTGTTGTCAGGTGTTGTAAAGTATTTAACCCCCCACCCTCTTAGGGGGTGTGGTGTCTCCCTTGACCGACGACCTGCTGGCAAGGATAATAGAGGATGTGGAGAGGACGGAGAAGGCCATAAAGACCCGGGTGGCCATAGAATATCTGGCTAGCCTCATGGAGCCCTCCTACAGAAAGGACTTTCTCGAGGCGGAGAAGCGGGCGGAAACACCCGAGGAACTGGCCAGGCTGCTGGAAGCGGCCAAAAGGCACATAGGCCAGAGGGCAGCCAGGGAGATGCTGGGATTATAGGGGTGAACACATGGGCAAGAAGGACGAGGAGATACAGGCCCTGAGAACAGAGGTCGAAACGCTGAAAGCCAGGATAAAGAACCTGGAGGAAGAGAACAAACAGCTGCGCCTCAGGGCCAAGGGGCTGGAGAAGAAACTGAAGAAGTGCGAGGCCAACGCCGAGAGCATCCTCGAGGAGAAGACCAAGGAGATAAACGACCTCAAGGAGAGGGTTATCACCCTGGGAAAGCAGGCGGAAAAGGTCCTGGAATCCAAGAACAGGGAGATAGAACGGCTTTCCGCCATGGTGAAGGAGAGGACCTTTGCCATAAAGAGCGTCAAACCTCTAACCCTCATGGACGAGACCGTGGTACACGGCGCCATATTCTGCGAGGGGGAGATAGAGGTGGGCAACAATGTTCTGGTGGACGGATTCCTGTCCTCCTCGTCCAGCATAAAGATAGGCAACCAGACCTCCATCAAAGGCAACGTCAAGGCCGGCGGCGAGGTCGTGGTGGGGGACGAGAGCGAGATAAACGGGGACATAGAGGCCGGCGGCGTGGTCAGGGTTGGCCGCAACTCCAAGATGGAGGTTGTCTCCACCAAGGAGTCCGTGGAGATAGGGGAAAAGTCCATGGCAGAGAGGATAGAGGCCGGGGGCGACGTCTCCATATCCCCCGGGGCGAGGGTGGAGGACGGCATTCGGCATGGTGGTTCCGTCTCCATAGGAAAGCACGCCGTGGTCAAAGGGGCCATAGAATACGTAGAAGAGGAAGCGGAAGAGGAGGAGGACATGGTGGACGAGGGGCCGGAGAACATAGCCCCCCTCGTGTGCCCCATCTGCGGATCGAAAATTCCCCCGCACAGCAAGAAGTGTCCAGGGTGCGGCACGCCCATCCGTGATATAGACGTGGAGAAGATACTGGAAGAGGAAGAGGACTTTCTCCCGGAAGAAGAGGAGAAGCCGCTGCCTCCCCCGGTCAGGAAGAAC
>JAGHBH010000130.1 GCA_021161085.1 Thermoplasmata archaeon
ATGATAAATATCACAAGGCAGTATTAGGGGAGAGAGGATAACGGTGGTGTGTTATGATGGACAGGGAGAGGTTGGTAGCCGCTGTTTTTGCCTTGTTGGTAGTCGGTGGAACGCTGTTCGGGGGCGGAGCCGCCCTCAGGACGAGAGGTGCAGATACTGGCTCCAAGCCCCTGGAGGTCATAGATCTTGGAAGTGCTCTGGGCGCGAACAACGATTATCTCTGTGCGGCATGGAGCTCGGATTACACTGTGGCCATGATGGCCGGGGAGGTATCCGTAGCCGGGAATGATGGCGTGGCCCTGTACGATTATCCCACGGACACCTGGTCCCTCGTGCCGGGTGCGCCCGTGAGTGAGGTGTTCGAGGACATAGACTTCGGCTTTTTCTCTCCCACGGGCTCGCCAGGTCCGGACAGCAACACTTTTGTCCTGGCGGGCAGCACCGATGTTTATTATTACAATTACACTCTCGGCCATCTGGAGGTCATACCCAACAATCCCTCCTCCGCCCCGTTCGTCGCCATCTCTGCCCAGGGTGGGGGCAACAGTTTCTACGTGGCCACATCCTCCGAGGTATGGTATGTGTATAACAGCGGTTCGGCGTGGGTCTGGGAACAGGTCACGGGTATAGCGTCTGGTTCTACCATATACGATCTGGACTATTACCCGTATTACAGTGATATTCTCATCCTGGCCACCCAGGTGGACGGCCCGCTGGAGACGGACATATACTCTTCCTATTGGGGGAGTAACGCCGTTTCCCTCATGGTGAACATGAAAAACTTCCCCTACACTCCCACCCGGTTCAAGTGGAACCCCCAGGCGTCCGGGAGTGGCTCCAGGGCGGGCACCCTCGGGGGAGACCCGAGCGGCGATTACTGTCTCATCACCTACGAGAAAGGTCGTGTCCTCCGCCTGTATTCTGACGGGACCAACCAGACGTATCAGCTCACGGGGGACAGCATAACCCTAAACGATATAGACTGGATAGGTACGCCCAACGAGGTCACGGTGGCGGGTGACGCGGGGACGATCTATCGGTTCCAGCCGTTGAATGGGGTGTGGATGAACATGAGCGATACCGCTTCCTTTAACGGCGACATAGAAGGGGTTGCCTCAAAGGAATACTCCAGTCCTTCCTTCCATATCCTTCCGTCCCGAATGGTCGGTGGTGTCTCCTTGCTTCCGAAGGTCTACGACATAAACGTGGCCCAAGGGATAACGGTCAACACTCTGTATCCGCATATCAACTATATCGACTTGTATGACAACAACGCAGACCCCTGGACTGATATACCTGCGGACAACGCGGGGGCGTTTTCCCATATCAACGGCCAGATAGATGTGGACCCCGGTACTCTCAATAATGACTATTATCTGACCGTTAATATAACCCACAATAGCGGTGTGAGCGACCTGAACTACACCCTAGTCCAGGCATGGTATGACGGTGGTGCCACCGGCGGCGCCTCAACGTACGGTGCTACCGGCGGGAATCTGGCGTTCTCCTTCAACTACTCTTTCTGGAACAACTCTTTCTGGATAGAGTACCCCACCACCGGTGAGATCGAGCTGTGGAACGTTATAAGCGCCAATGTGAACGCCACCACGGTTGTCCTGTCCTTTGATTTCCTCCCCAGGCAGCAGGTGAGGAATGCTTCCGGGGATGCGGGTACCTTCAACGAGAGCGCCGGCAAGAGATATGGCGGACCGGATGGCGTGTGGGATGTGGAGGATCAGAGTTCGGTCAATGCGCTCAACACTCCGTATACGTGGGATATCCATGTAGTGGTTAGGGATCATGGGGGCGGAAGGGCGGATGCCTATGACGAGTTCGGTGTTTTCAAGTACACAAGCCTGGCCACCAGCGGTCTGCCGGGAGACCTGTACGGTCAGGGGCCGCCGAACGTGGAGATGGTTCTCTTTCCGGTGGGCAATGTGACGTTCTATGCCAACTGCGAATATGCCCTTTCCACGTATATCCAGGCGGATCTCGTGGGGACGAACACGGGTAAGGTTATCCAGGCGGCCAATTTCAGCGTGGAGGGCGGAACGCTGTCCAAAACCGCTTTTACCGGTGCCACCCAGACCAATCAGCAGTATCTGCTCCCCCAGTGGACAGCTCCCAGGGATAACGGATTCTCCACCAACACCACCAATGCGGTGTTTGGAGGGAGTTCTGTCATCTGGTACTGCAACCCAGGCATAGTGCCCGAGGATTACTATACCGGCAGCGCAATCTATGTCCTGGCCCATAACTGACGGAGCACGGCCCTTAGGGCCCGATAGGAAACGGACATGGCCTATGGCATGGTCTATAGAATGGAGATGGAAAGATGTTCTCTCTTTTTCTGTCCCTGCTGTTATCCTCCCTGAACACATTGGAGATTATTGCGAGAGAATGTAACATACAATCGTTACGTTATGGTATTATGGGGGCGACCGTTGATACTATTTGGTCTTTTGTTAATATTAACCATAGAGGATTTGACTCTTTTTGAGGACGTATAGCCCCCCGCATTGGGAAAGGATTATATACCTTTATCTCCTATAACAACGTCCGCAAGAAGCCGTAAAGGAGGCACGGAATTATGAGGAGAGGACCGATTGGAGCAGCGTTTATCGTTGCAGTGTTGTGTGCCAGTATGTTGATCGTGATACCCCACACCTCCCAGGTGGAAGCTTATGACGTGGGAAGCCAGCCTCTGGTGGATGTGAGCGCAGCAGCCCCCAACGTGGCGTTCCACGGAATGGACTGGGGAACAGGTGCCAGCTATGGGTTGGCCGTGGGAGACGGGGGAGAGGTCTACACCTTCATTGACCCCGTGGAGAACGGTCTGGACTGGACCTCGGTGGGACCGACCAACGCCGCCGATGTGTGGTTCGGCGTGACATACGACACGCTCAACTCCCGCTACGTGTTCTGCGGTGATGGGTCAGGGAGTGTCAACAACGTCTACTATTATGACGGCACGTCCATAAACGTCGTGGGGAACACTGGAGCCGGAGACGTGCTCTACGATGTCGCCGTGGGAACCTCCACTGGATACTATGTGGTGGTTGGAGAGAACGGGGGCAATGGTGTAGTCTATTATTATGACGGCTCCAGCTTCTACGCGGTGACCGACGGGGGAGGGACGCTTCCCGCTAGCCAGACAGTACTCAACGGGGTGGACTACGACCCGATCAGCCACATGTTCGTGATAGTCGGGGAGAACACCGCTACCGGCTCTGGTGTTATCTACGTGGTGAACGAGAGCGCTCTCCCGGGTGGGGCCGCATCTATGGGTCTGGAGCCAGGTGATACGGCCACGGTCGACGAGCCTCTCTACGGGTTTGACTGGAACACGAACTCCTCCGAGGGATACGGCCTGGCCGTTGGATACCACTCCGCCGTCTACAAGGTGAACAAGACCGGTTACGCCACCAACCTCAGCACTCCGAAGGGGATGCCCTGGCCCCTCCTGGATAACAACCCCCAGTGGACCCTGTTTGACGTGGACTTCGCGGAAGAGGGCGACGGCATAGCATTGATAGTGGGCAACGACTCCTCGGGAAACAGCCTCGTCCTCCGGTACGAGGATTACAACAGCGCCATGGGAGACGGCGTCTACCAGGCGACCACCAACGGGACCTCCGCTTCCACCTATATAGAGTGTGTGGCCTTCAAACCCTATAACAGCCCGAGATATGCCATAATGGCAGGATACACGGGCGGACTGCCTGTTGTCATCAAGTACAGCACCGTGGAGGCCGCAGGGAACATCAACGTCAACACCATATACCCGCACATCGTCAACATAGAGATATGGGAGGGAGACCCCGCCACCGGGACCAACAGGCTCAACGACAACGTGGACGTTGACCCCGGAACAGGAACGGTCTATTACACGGTGAGAGTGTACGCCTACCACCAGAACGGTTGGGATGCTAGCGTGAGCACCATAGATCTCTATCTCCTCTGGGACAACGGGGTTACCGGCAGTTTCACCTATCCGGGAGGGGCGAACGCCAACGACCACGCCCACTTCCTGTTCACCAACGGAGCCCCGGACACCTTCACCGCCCCGGACGGCCCGGGAGCCTATGAGATAGAGTTGCTGCCCCCCTCATGTTCCGACAACGCCTGGGCCACCGGTCCGCACACCGACGGGACGATAGACCACTACGTGGACTTCGTCTTCCGCCTCAACAAACAGGTGTGGGCCGCCACCGGACCGTTCACGGAGGCCGCTGGAACGGCGGCGTCAGACCAGGGTGACATATCCAAGGCTCTCAATGACACCAACACCTGGGACATACAGGTCACAATAACGGACACCGCCAGTGTCGGTTCCGACACCAAGTGGGACGAGTTCGGTGTCTACAAGTTCACCGAGCTGACCAACGCCGGCCTCCCCGCGGACCAGAGCGGCAGCGGCGCCCCGAGTTCCACGATAACCCTCCAGCCTGTGGGAGAGGATGTCACCTATTCCGCCAACTGCCCCTACAGGCTCAAGGTGTGGGTTACGGACCTCACCGACGGAGCGGGCAACACCATAACCGCCGACAACCTTGGTGTCATGGGTGGTGACCTGGACGATGGGTTCGGCAACCCCCAGCATTTCGGTGGAGCGGGTGAGGCGAACGCCCTCTATCTCCTCGGCAGCGGCGCCCCGGGATGGGCCACGGTCAACCCGAATGCCAACGACAACACCACAACCACGAGCAACGCCAACAACGGCGGCGCCACCGTGGGGTCGCTGACCTGGGAGTGTACTATCCCGGCTGTGGCGGAGTCGTACTACTACGGCGAGATGCACTACGTGATAGAGAGGCCGTGATCCCGGTGAGAGGCGCAGGGTAGGGGAAGAGGCGATGTGCCTCCTCCCTCTCCTCTCTTTCTCCAACCCTTTTCCTTTTATCTTTCGCTATCCTTATGTATAAGGAAGAAAATAGGCCTGACAAGGAAGGAGGAACAAGCATGAGGCAAGAGGCAGAGGGTCGGATAGTTCTGTCTATCCTGGCCGTGGTGATGATAATCTTTTCTTCCTTTATTGTTCTGCCAACGGCCTGGCTTCCGGGGTCTTCCGAGGATAGTCCCACCAGCGACACGACCGTGTACACCTCCACCAATGACAGCGTTCCTCCCGACCTGAGAGGAGGGGAATGGTACACCCCGCTAAACGTGGGTCTGTTCGTCAGCAGCAGCGGGGGTCTGTACAGTTTCGATCCCAACGGGGATCCAGGCAGCCAGTGGAATATCGTTGATTCGCACACAGGTTTCAAG
>JAGHBH010000148.1 GCA_021161085.1 Thermoplasmata archaeon
GGATTCAAGGAGGGTCCGTGAAAACACTTATATCCCTTCCCTTCCTGGCCCCCGTGTATATGTCCCGGAACATCGACAGAGCGAGATACGACTTCAAACGCGACCTGGAAGAACTGCGGAGCATGAGCGGCAGGGGTACCGAGCTGATATCCCTCTACATACCCCCGGGGAGGCAGATATCCGATGTCATGGCCTACCTGCGGAACGAGTATTCGCAGTCGAGCAACATAAAATCAAAGTCAACACGGAAGAACGTCATGGCGGCGATAGAATCTATAATGAGCAGGCTCAAGGCCTACCGTTTTCCGCCGGAGAACGGGCTGGCCCTGTTCGTGGGGCACGTGGCTGTGGGCGGGGACCAGACGAACATGGTGGCCTATGTGATAGAGCCCCCGGAGCCCCTGAACACCTATCTCTACCGGTGCGACAGCAGGTTCTACCTGGAGCCCCTGGAGGAGATGCTGCACGACAAGAAGTGCTACGGGCTGATAGTCATAGACAGGAACGAGGCGACCATCGGGCTGCTGAAGGGTAAGCGGATACAGGTGCTGAGGCACATGCCCAGCCGGGTGATGGGAAAACACCGCCAGGGAGGGCAGTCCAGCGTCCGTTTCGAGAGGCTCATAGAGATAGCGGTGCACGAGTATTTGAAGAAGGTGGGGGACTACGCCAGCGAGGCATTTCTCCAGGAGGAGGAGCTGGAGGGGGTGCTCATAGGCGGCCCTGGTTCCACGAAGAGGGTGTTCGCCGAGAAGGACTACCTTCACCATGAGATAAAGAAGAAGATATTGGATCTTGTGGACACCGGATACACGGACGAGTACGGCCTCAGGGAGCTCGTGGAGAAGGCCGGCGCCGTCCTGTCCGAGATAGACATGATGAAGGAGAAGAAGGCCGTCCAGCGGTTCCTCCGGGAGGTGCGCAAGCCCGACGGGGGGCTGGCTGCCTACGGCGAGGAGGAGGTCCGCCGTGCCCTGGAGGCGGGGGCGGTCGACATGCTGCTGATATCGGAGGACCTGCGGGAGTTCAGGGTGACATACAGGTGCCAGTCCTGTGGGAAGGAGGAGGCTGTGACCCTGAAGGGCGAGATTCCCAGGGTGAGGAAGTGTCCCGGCTGCGGTTCCAACATGACCGTGGCGGAGAAGAAGGACATAGTGGACGAGTACTACGATCTGGCCGAGGCCGGGGGGACGGAGGTCTTCCTGGTGTCCACGGACACCGAGGAGGGGGAGATGCTGCTCAGGGCCTTCGGCGGTGTGGCGGCCGTGCTCAGGTACAGAATGAACAACGGATGATGGGCTTGGGTGAGGGATATGACGGGCGAGGATGGTGTTCCGGACGACCCCCTTTCCCTGGTGAAGAGGGACCTAGGCAGGCTGCTCTCCGGTGTCCTGGCGGATATGGGTGTGGAATCCCCCGCCCCGGTGCTGGAGGTCCCTGACGAGGAGCTGGGCGACCTGTCCCTGGCCTGTTTCCCCTTCTCCCCCGCTCTCAGGAGGTCTCCGGCCGAGATAGCCAGTGAGGTGGCCCGCAGGGTCGGGGGGCTGCTGGAAGCGGCCCGTGGGGAGGCCGGAGGCGGAGAGGGCATGGGACCGGCGGGTGTTACGGAAGCGGGTCGGGCCTTGGCCCTGGTGGGGCGGGTGGAAGCCGTGGGCCCCTATGTGAACTTCTTTCTGGACCGGGCCGGGTTCTCCTCCGTGCTGCTGGATGCCATCGTATCCCGGGGTCCGGTGTTCTGGACCGTCCGCCCCCGGGGGCATATCATCTTGGAGCATACCAGCGCCAATCCCACTGACAGGCTGCATGTTGGCAGGGCCAGGAATCCCATCATAGGCGACACCCTGGCACGGGCGGCGAGACTGTGGGGCTACGAGGTGGAGACCCAGTACTACGTGGACGACATGGGCCGCCAGGCCGTGACACTGGCCTACGGTCAGCATCTGTGGGAGTCGGCCGGCGAGAAGGAGAGGGAGAGGTTCCTGGGTCCCTATCAATACGCCTCTCACCTCATAGAGGCCGACGGGGAGAAGAAGAAGGTCCTGGAGGGGTGGATGAAGGCCCTGGAGCGGAGGGAGGATGTGACGGTGGACGGTGTGCCCCTGCACGAGTATGTGGGGGAGATGTGCCGGAGGGTGATGGATGAGAAGATAGTGCCGGCCCTGGAGAGGGCGGGTATCCGTGTGGACAGGTTCGTCTACGAGTCCTCCTTTGTCTATGATGGCAGCGTGGAGAGGGTGATAGAATCTCTCAAAGGGCTGCCCGAGGCCAGGCAGGATGACAACGGGGCGTGGTACATAGACATGGCCCCCTACGGCGTTAGGGGGAGGGATACCAGGTTCTTCTTCACCAGGTGCGACGGCACCAGCCTCTATGCCACCAGGGACATAGCGTATCATCTGTGGAAGATGGAGCGATCCGAAGAGGTGGTGGACGTCCTGGGGGAGGACCACCGGCTGGAGGCGAAGCAGATAGAGGTGTGCCTCGGCCTCCTGGGCTGCGAGCGGAGGCCAAGGGTGGTGTTCTATTCCTTCGTGGGCCTGCCGGAGGGGAGGATGTCCACTAGGAAGGGGAGGGTGGTGTACTTTGACGACCTTCTGGACGAGGCGGAGGAGCGGGCCTATGTTGAGGTGGACCGGCGGCGGCCGGAGTTGCCGGAGGAGAGGAAGAGGGAGATAGCCCGCCAGGTGGCCGTCGGGGCGGTGAGGTACAACATCGTGAGGGTGCAGCCGGAGAAGAAGATGGTGTTCCGGTGGGAGGACGCCCTGAATTTCGAGGGGGAGAGCGCCCCCTTCGTCCAGTATTCCCACGCCCGGGCCTTGAGCATTCTGAGGAAGGCAGGGGAGGAGCTGAGGCCGGAGAACGCATCCCATACCGCCGTGCCCGGCATCTCCGGAACGGAGTTGCACCCCTCGGAGTGGGGTCTGGTGCGGAGGCTGGCACTCTTTCCCGGTGTGTTGGAGGATGTGGTGTCTTCCATGCGCCCCCATCTGCTGGCCTCCTACGGTTTTTCCCTGGCATCGGTGTTCAACCAGTTCTACAGGGACTGTCCGGTCCTCTCGGCCGAGGGGGGGGTGAGGGAGATGAGGATGGCCCTGGTACGTGCGTCCGCCCTGGTTCTGGAGACCGTACTGGAGACCCTGGGCATTCCCGCTCCGGAGGAGATGTAGGGTTTTCGGGAGCCGGGGGTTGGATGTGCGGGGAGGTTTGGGTATGGGGGAGTGACGGAGGGATGGGTGATGGAGGGACGGTAGAGGGGAAAATGTATATATGACCAGATAGATAACCACATATCCGAGGAGAAAAGGGTATGGTGCCGCCCATGAGGATGACTGTCTTTAGTTCGGAGAGCAGGGAGAGTGGAGGGCGCAGATTTCATGGGAGCCCAGGGTTGCTGGATACTAGAAAATGGGTTGTTCGGGCCGTGGTATTGACGCTTTTGCTCACTCTGGTCCCCTACGTTGGGCCGTTCCAGGGGCCTCCCGCGGTCGTCGACGCCATAGATTCGGCATCCGAGCCTCTGGAGATCGTTGACTCTTTTCCAGAGAATGTCACCATCCGGGATGTCTACTGGAGTTGGGACGGGGACTTCGCCATACTGGTGGGAGATGGGGTGGTGTGGTATTACATCACCGAATACGACCTGTGGTACAACCTCAGTTCCAAGGTTAGCCCCGATGACGTCCTGAGGCTCGTCGATCTGGCCCCCTCCTGGGGTTTCTTCGCTGCCGGCACTCCCGGGAAATGGGGACATCCGGCCTATGTGGCCGGTGGGGACACTGAGGGTTTCATGCCTTTCAGGACGGCGTTGGGTGATGTAGAGGACAGCGATGTGAGCGGCTCCGGGTCCATGATAGTGTCCAACAGGACGGATGCCTTTTTCTATACGAGGGGCTCCGCCACCTGGATGCCCACTCCGAGGATGAATCTCGGGAGGGTGAGATGTGCCCTCGCCCCCGTGGGAGATGATCGGGTGATGGCGTTCGGCGGATACAGCGGATGGACCCCGCTGGGTTCCTACGAGATATACAACGTCACCCGGGCAATGTGGGTGGGTTCTTTTACCATGAGCCCTGCCAGGGGCAACCTCACCGCCACGGTTTTGGATGACGGGCGGGTTCTCTTCGCCGGAGGGGACGCTGGGCTTGGGTCTCCAGTATCCGATGCGACGATATTCGACCCTGACACGGAAACTTGGAGTTCCATAGACCCCATGCCCATAGCACTCTCCAACCACAAGGCGATCCTGTTGAACAACGGGACGGTGTTCGTCGTCGGCGGCATGGACAGTGCCGGCCAGTATGTCCCGGATGCTTTCCTGTGCAACGCCACCAGCGGGGTGTGGTACACCCTGCCACCCTTACCTTCTGGCGGGAGGATAGATCATACCGTTGCTCTCCTGGATGACGGCAACGTGCTGGTCGCCGGCGGCAAGCTGAACAACGGCAGGGCGACGGATGAGGTGTGGATATTCAACACCACGAGCAACACTTGGGTCTCGGCGAATTCTATGCTCTATGCGAGATACGGGCATGTTTCAGCCAGGGTCGCTGATGGGGGTATCATGGTGGCGGGGGGGAAGAATGACAGCGGTTATCTGGACACGGTGGAGCTTTATGACCCGTCCACGGGCAACTGGAGCGTCCAGTGCACCCTCTCCCAAGCGAGGGCTTATATGACCTGTGCCAAACTGCCCGACGGAAAGTTCATCTTCGCCGGCGGCACCTCTTCATCGGGGGTGGCCTCCAAGACGGCGGAGATATACAGCCGTGACTCCGGGGTATCCTCCATAAACAAGATCAAGCTCAACCGCACATTCCATTCCTCCGTGGCGCTGGATGACGGCCGTATCTTCGTCCTGGGAGGGGAGAACGAGAGCGGAAACGCCCTTCCCATCGGAGAGATATTCGATTACGGGTGGGGGAAATGGTATCCCATCCAGGGACTGCCGGTCGGGTGGAACATCACATCCCTGGACCACGATGACGGTCACTACTCCCATCTTATAGCAGTGGAGAAGAACGGGAGCAGCCAGATATACTACATGGCCCAGCGGTCTCCCAAGGCCAGGAAGCTCATAGCACTCCCCGGAATGAATGTGAGTCACATTTTCATGGACCCCTCCGGTTCGGAGTTTCTCGTACAGGGGTCGGGAGGTGTTCTCAGGAAGATCGCCCTGAACCACGCCTCGGTGGATTATTCATGGATGCCCATCCCTCAGACGAACGTGCGTCCCCCCCCAAGGAGCAAGTACGCCCTGACCTGTACCAGCGAGCTCGGAATAGCCCTCCTGTTCGGGGGCTCCGACGGCCTGGGGGGACTGTACGGGGACACATGGGTGTATTACACAAACGGGGATGAATGGTTCAACTTCACCACGCCGGCGTTCCCCTCACCATCACCCAGGCGGGGAGCCGCCATAGCGTTTTGTCCGGATAACGACAGGTTCTACATGTTCGGCGGTTATGACGGTTCGATGGCGAACGACACCTGGACCTTCGCCATAGATACAATGAGATGGTTTAAGCTGTCTCCCCCCACACATCCTCCGGCCCGCGAGGGGGGAAGGATGGTGTATGACCCGGATACCGGAAACATCTTTCTCTTCGGCGGAAAGACCTCGACCAGCTATCTGAATGATGTCTGGGTTTTGAACACCACCACCGAGGAGTGGACGGAGATATTTCCAGGGGCCGGGCCCGCAGCCAGGGCGTATCATGCCATGACCTACAGCGAGGACTCCAACGGTATTCTGGTCTATGGTGGGATGACTTGGGGTTCCCTCCCCCTGGGCGATACCTGGGTTTTCAACACCACCCTGGAGACCTGGACCAACAAGACCAGCGGTACCGAACCGTCGCCAAGATTCGGGGTTTCCATGACCATGCTGAACTCCGCGGGCGATATAATACTGCAGGGGGGAGACAACGGCTCCCAGGTCTTCTCCAACACCTACATCTACAACGCCACCAGGAATGTGTGGGAACCTCTCCACGTGATGGAGGAAGGCCTGGCCCGTGCTTTCTACACCATTTTCGGCAACAGGGACGGAAGTGTTTTCGCATTCGGGGGAGACAGCAACGGAGCGGCGGCCGGAGGATCGGTTGGGTCTTTCGCCTATCTGGCTGCGATATACAACATATCCGCTTCGGCTGATGGCTATGTATATGGGCTTCCGGACTCTGTGACCATAAACAACGGAGCATGGAACTATGCCGGGGACACCCTGGTCATGGTGGGGGACGGCGGGGCCATCTACAGCTACACCCACGGACAGAGGATGGTGAACAACCTCACTGACCCCTCGCTGACCACCGACGACCTCTACGGCGTGGACTACAAGCCCCCCCACAGTCCGGGATTCTTCTTCCTCGTGGGTTTCGGCGGCACGGTTGTGAAACTGTCCAGCACCCTGGTGACCAGCCAGATAACGGCCAGCGTCTACATGCCCCATGTCAATTCCCTGGACTTCCTCTCCGGCCACACCATAGGAACGGAGAGCGGCGATGTGTCCAAGCTGAACGCACAGGTGGACGTGGATGTGGGCAACGGTGCCACCACCTACTGGGTCAAGATTAACGTCACCGACCGGGACGGTGTGGGCACGCTATCCAACATCACGTTATCTCTATGGTATGACAACGGCCACACGGCGGCGGCCAGTGTCCCTCCCACGGGTGTGATGAACAACACCCGGGTGAGGCTGTTCTACAACTTCACCACGGACGCATGGAGTATCTTGGGCGACAGCGGTCTCAACGAATTCCAGATATCATCATGGGATACCGTTATCCTCAACTCCACCACGGAGATACTGTACGTGGAGATAGTGCCCGGCCCCCAGGTGAGAGCGGCCTCTGGGCCGTTCACGGAATCCGGCGGGACCGCCGCATCCGACCAGAGCGACATGTCCGCCGCACTGAACGACCCCTACACGTGGGATATGAAGGCCCTTCTGAACGACACCGCCGGAAACCAGGATACCGGGTACGACGAGTTCGGCTTCTTCAAGTTCACCAGCATAAGCCAGAGCGGTCTGCCGGGAGACCAGTCAGGCCAGGGTCCCCCGGGTGTGCCCCTGGTCCTCTCCCCCACGGGCAACGTGACCTTCATATCAAACTGTCCGTACAGGCTGAACGTGAGCGTCTCCAACCTCACCGGACAGAACATCCCCACCAACCAGATAGACGCCAACAGGATAGGGGTGAAGGGAGGAGACCTCCAGGGAGCGGGATACATGGGAACGAGCTTCTTCGCCGATTCGAAGACCCCCCAGGTGCTCCTCGGCGGCCCCACCACGTACGTGGCCCCCAACGATTCAGGGAACGAGACCAACACCTCCAGCGCAAAGAACGGGGCTGTCGCCGTCGGCACGGTCCTGTGGGTGTGCGATGTCCCAATGGTGCCCGAGGACACTTACATAGGAACGGCGACCTTCACCCTCCACAACCAGAAGTAGAAACCGGGGGTAGAAAAGGGCCAAACGGGCCTCCGGATTCTGGATAATATTCAACCGGGGCTGCCGCCAGCGGCCCTTTCATCTTGCAGCAGTCCGAGGACGGCGTATCTTCTCCAGTATTCCATCCTCATCTCGGTCCATATCTTCATCCATTTGCGGGCAGCGGAGGATTCCCTGGGGATGATGTCAGTCTCTAGGGGTTCGAAGGGGAGCCCGTAGTCCACGTCCATCAGTATCAGCCCCTCCGGCGGCAGGGAGGGAGGCAGCCGCGTCTCCGGCCCCCCAGGCCCCGCGGAGACCCCATTCTTCCCTCCGTCCAGCAGTTCCCTGATGTCCTCCGGTTCCATGCTGCCCCTCCCGACCTCCAGGAGGGCGGCGGCCATCCGCCTGACCATATTCCAGAGAAAGCTCTCCCCCCGCACGTCTATGGCCAGGGCACTGATCCCTTCCCAGGAGTGTTCGGACACCGTTACCCTGTATATCCTCCGCCGTGGGTCCCGGTGGCTCTCCACCCTGGAGAAGGGGGAGAAGTCGTGGTATCCGACCATGAAGCCTCCCGCCTCGTTCATCGCCCCGATGTCCAGGCCTCCCC
>JAGHBH010000147.1 GCA_021161085.1 Thermoplasmata archaeon
CCATTGTAGTGAGGGAGGAGAGCATCCCCCTGTGGAAGGCTGCTGGGAATTCCACGGCATCGGAGGAGACAGCTTCGGAAGAAATGCTCAGGGACGCTCTATTCTGGGGAGGGGATTACGAGCTCCTTCTCACCATATCCCCGGACGTGTTCCAGAGATTTCGGGAAGAATACGGATGGGGGGATGAGGGCGGGTCCATGCCAACAGGCATCCAATGCACGGTGATAGGGGAGGTAATGGAGGATGGTGATAGGGGTCCCTCGGACAGGGTCATGCTGGAGACCAGAAGGGGGGTGAGGCGTCCGCTGGAGAAGAAGGGATACGAACATCTTGTGTTCAGAAGGTGATAATGTCCCCGGACCCTTTCGGGTCTCCGATGGGTTTAAATCTGCAGGGTTATTTCACTGTGCCGAAGGATTATCGAGGAACGGAGGCGTATGGACGAGAGGTATGTCAGGGAGGCCCTTTTCTGGGAAAGCGACCCGGAGGGTGGGAAGGATGTCAGATGTCTCCTTTGCGCCCACCGGTGCAGGATAAAGCCGGGGAATAGGGGTATCTGCGGTGTCAGGGAGAACAGGGAAGGCAGGCTGGTGTCCCTCATATTCGGTGCGGTGTCCTCTGCGGCCGTTGACCCCGTGGAGAAGAAACCTCTGTATCACTTCCTGCCGGGCTCCCGGGCGTTATCCTTCGGCACTGTGGGGTGTAATTTTCACTGTCAACACTGTCAGAACTGGGAGATAGCGGCCTCCAGGCCGGAGTCCTTTCCCCTCCGCTATGTGTCCCCCGGTGAGGTGGTGGACAGGGCTGTTGACCTGGGGGTGGAGAGCGTTGCATGGACCTACAACGAGCCGACCATCTGGTACGAGTTCACCCTTGAGACTTCCAGGATGCTCAAGAAAAGGGGCATTCGCACGATCTACGTGACCAACGGTTATATCTCGGAAGAGGCTTTGGACGAGCATGCTCCCTATCTTGACGCCATGAACATAGATGTCAAGGCTTTCGCTGGTGACTTCTACAGGAAGATCGTCGGAGGCAGGCTCGAACCGGTTCTGGCCACGGTTGAGAGGGCCGTCAGCCTGGGAATCTATGTTGAGCTAACATACCTGTTGATACCCGGACTGAACGACAGGAGGGAGGAGATAAGGGAGTTCTCCCGCTGGGCGGTATCCATATCACCCGATATTCCCGTCCACATATCCCGGTTCTTCCCCAATTACAAGATGACCCATGTTCCCCCAACGCCCATGAAAACGCTCTCGGAGGCCTACGATATAATGAGAGAGGAAGGACTTTTGTATGTCTATCCGGGGAACGTCCCCCACGACAGCAGGGAGAACACCTATTGTCCCCAGTGCGGAAGTATGGTGATAGAGAGGGTTGGATACCATACCACGGACAAGACGGATGCCGGGAGGTGTCCTTCATGCGGTTTTTCCCTGCCGGGAGTGTGGGGTTGACGGTGTGCGCCGCCGACATCTCCAACGGTTGTGTTGAGCCCACCGTGGGCCGAAAGGTTGATAAAAGGGAAGCACGATAGCGAGTGGTGTATCTGTGAGGAATGCCTATGGACATTCAGAAGGAGATCGTGGAGCCCATAGTGAAGTGGTTCAAGGACCCAAAGACCATCAAAGGACTGGCCATGTACGCAGCGGTCATAGTGCTGATGGCTTTCAATTTCGCCTACTGGGCCCAGGCGGTGCCCGTTGGGGCTCCTCCAGAGACCGGTGGTGAGGTTGAGGAGGAGAACAACACCGCCGAGGCAAATTACACCCTGGAAAAGGTGCTGGTGGCCGATGAGACCGGAACTGCCGGGAGGGGTTCCCCTCTACAGAGAAGTACCACCACTATGACCTTTGATCTGGCTGAGGGGGCGAAGATAGTATATGTCAACCTGACCTGTGAGAACCCCCGGAGCAGGACCGATTACGACCTCAACGTCTATTACCCGGATGGAAAGAATGCCGGAAGTAGCGCCGGGCCCGATGCTACGGAGAGCGTCAAGCTGGAGGCCAAGGGAAACAAGACCCTTCCGTCAGGCACCTATGAGGTTGAGATAGTGTTCTGGTTGATGACCATGGGCACGACGTGGCATGTCACCGTGGAGGCCTTTTACCTGGTGGAAAACGGAACCTGTGGCCCGGGAGGATGCGAGGTATAGGCAGCCGGTGTTCGATATCAATGTCGCAGCATAATGCTTAACGGAGAGTGTGAAGATGACACCGCAGGAATGGACAGGGCCTGTTGACGGCCCGCAGGGAGGATGGTCGCCTCCTCCGGAGGGAGAGAAGGAGCAGACTCAGGGATGGCAGCAGCCCGGCGCCCCATCCCCGGCGCAGCCCACGGCCCCAGCGTGGGGTGGGGGCCAGCAGTGGCATCAGCCGAGGCCGAGATACGGCGCCCAGTTCAACCTTGATGTCAAGACGCTGAACATGGGCATACTGCTGGGAGCCTCCTGGTCTTCATAGGAAGGATAATTATCATTCTGGCCAGCTCCAATGGGGTGATGGACGCCGGGAACTTCGTGGTCTCCCTTGGGAAGTTGGTGGTGTTCGGTGCGGCGTTCCTGGCTGCCACCATGATTCCCGTGATGGAAAAGACCACGAAGCTGGGGTATCTCATCCTGGCGGCTTTTGCCTTCTGGGGCCTGTGATTCTCATAGTATCCTGGCCAGTTCGCCCGCCACGGTCACGCTGGTGGTGGGGTTCTCTATGGTGTCTGTAGAGATTATGAGGTCGAACACCTCTTCCAGCCTGGGCAGGGCGTTGGATGCGAAGAGGCCGTGGGTGCATGCGGCTATGACCCTGTCCGCGCCCTGGCGTTTCAGGTGGTCGGCCGCCGTTCTCATCGTCCCTCCGGTGGCTATGATGTCGTCCACTATGGCCACGGTGGCCCCTTTAACGTCCAGATTCTTGGCTTTCATGGTGACGGTGTGGCCGTCTATGCGAGTTTTCTCCATGAAGTCCCAGGGACAGCCTATTATCTCCGCCGCCGTCCTGGCCCGTCCGACGGCTCCCTTGTCGGGGCTGAGGATCATGTCCACCCCCTCTTCACGGAGTCTGCGGGCCAGCGGGGGTATCCCCGATACGTCTTCCACGGGCACGCTGAACCATCCGAGAACCCCTTTGGCGTGTATGTCCACCGTTATCACCCTGTCGCTCTCCATCTCTATCCTCTTGGCGATGGTTTTTGCGCTTATGACCTCGCCCGGGTTGAACAGCTTGTCCTGTCTTCCGTATCCGTAGTAGGGGATGATGGTGGTTATCTCTCCTGCCCCCATTTCTCTGGCGCAGTCTTGGAGGAGGAAGAGTTCTATTATCCTGTCGTCCGGATGGGTGGTCTGTACGATGACCACCCTTTCCCCTTTGACCTCGGTGTGGAGCCGGATGTAGTTCTCCCCGTCCGGGAATTTCTTTGCCTCGACCTCTGCCAGCGTTGCATCGAGGGTTTCCGCCAGGGCCTTTGCCAGCATGGTGGATGCCGTTCCGGGTATGACTATCATGTTATCCCGGAGCCCCCTAAACGGTGGGGTTTTTTCCCTTTTGCGGTAGAGCAGGCAATCTCTAGCGCCGTACGCATTTCGGTTGTACGCTGCGGTTGTCTCCGCAGATACCACAACGCTTATAGCGGGCGGACCTTTTCTCCCTCTGGATTTGCCCGTCTCTAGGGTTGGAAGGCCGGGGGACGGGTGACCGTGAGGGCGGGTGGTGGGCTGAGGATATTGACGGCCGGAGATGCGGCAGGAAGAGAGGAATAGAGATGGTCAAAGAGCATTTCTCGTCCAGATGGGGGTTCGTGCTGACGGCCATGGGAGCCGCCGTGGGGACGGGTAACATCTGGCGTTTTCCCAGGGAGGCGGCGTTGTACGGAGGCGGCTCGTTCCTGGTGGCATGGCTCATCTTTCTTTTCCTCTGGAGCATTCCAATGCTCATGGCGGAGTTCGCCATAGGCAAGACCACTCGCCTGGGGACCATAGGCTCCTTCAGGTCCTTTGTGGGGAAGAAGTATACCTGGATGGGTGCGTGGATGGTGTGGGTTTCCACGGCCATAAACTTCTACTATGCGGTGGTGATGGGGTGGACCATCCGCTATTTCTGGGTGTCCCTCAACGGGGAGATAACGCTGGGAGACACGGCCGCCCTGTGGAAAGGGTTCATAAACTCCCCCCTGGAGGTGGTGTTCTTCCAGGTCCTGGCCCTCATCTTCGGGGGATACGTGGTATATAGGGGTGTGGCCAAGGGGATAGAGAAGGCCAACACCATCCTGCTTCCGTCGCTCATCATACTTCTGACGGTCGCCGCCATCTGGGCCCTGACGCTCCCCGGTTCCATAGACGGCCTCCGGTTCATGTTCGTCCCCAGACCGTCGTATTTCGCCTCTCCGGAGATGTGGATACACGCCGCAGCCCAGAGCGCCTGGTCCTGCAGCGCGGGTATGGGCATGGCCATAACATATGCGGTTTATGTGCGGAAAAAGGAGGATATAGGGCTGAACGCCTTCATCACCGGGTTGGGCAACAACAGCGTGAGCCTCATAAGCGGGATAGCGGTCCTGGGAACGGTGTTCGCCCTCTCTCCCACCATAACCGCCGCCTTCGAGGGCATCAACGCCGGGAGCAGCGGCCTTACATTCATCTATCTGACCCGGCTCTTCGGCCAGATGCCCATGGGCAGGTTCATCGCCGTCATCTTCTTCCTCGCCATGTCCTTCGCCGCCCTCACCAGCCTGATAAGCGGTTTCGAGATAGCCACCAGGAACTTCATGGACCACGGGTGGAGCAGGAAGAGGGCGGTGTCCACCATACTGCTGGCCACCTTTGCAATGGGGCTTCCTAGCGCGATGAGCATCCGGTTCCTCAACAACCAGGATGCCGTGTGGGGGCTGGGGCTGCTGGTGAGCGGCCTGTTCGTGTCGTTCGCTGTTATAAAATACGGGGCCAGGGAGTTCAGGGAGAGGCTCATAAACACGGAGTACAGCGACATCCAGATAGGGAGGTGGTGGGATATAATAATGACCTACCTCATCCCCTTGGAGTTTGCGGTCATGGCGGGATGGTTCCTCATGGAGGAATGGCATTCCTCTCCGGCCTCCTTCTGGAGCATAGTTCTCCAGTGGAGCCTGGCCATGGCCGCTCTGGTGTATCTCAACCGGTGGCTCGCCCGTGAGGTCAAGAGTGTCGATGAGGAGACGGATGTGGCCGACCTCAAGGCCGGGGGATGAGGCTAGGGGGGAGCGGCCGACCGGAGGCCGTGAGGAGATGGTAACAATGAATGCCGTGATGGAGGCTGTAGGTCTTCGCAAGAGATACGGAAGAAAGGGCGTGGAGGCCCTCCGGGGAGTCTCCTTTTCCATAGAGAGGGGGGAGAGCGTCGGATATCTGGGTCCCAACGGGGCGGGGAAGAGCACCACCATCAAGATATTCACCACCCTCATCCGGCCCGGGGGGGGCCGTGCCCTGTTGAACGGCTATGATGTTTCCTCCGATCCCAAGCGTGCCCTCTCCCGTGTGGGAGCCCTGGTGGAGGTTCCGGGCCTCTATGACTACCTGACCCCCAGGGAGATGCTGTCCTATGTGGGCCGGGTCTATGGGATGGACAGGAGGGATATAGAGGAGAGGATGGAGGAGGTTATGGGATCCCTGGGGCTCGGGGACTGGATGGACAGGAGACTTCGGACGTTCAGCACTGGCATGAGGCGGAGGTTCAGCATAGGCCAGGCTGTCATTCACGACCCGGACGTGGTCATACTGGACGAGCCCGTTCTAGGGCTGGACCCAGCGGGGATAAGGGAGATAAGGGTGTTCCTGCAGGATCTCAAACGTGAGGACAAGACGGTGTTCCTCAGCAGCCATCTGCTCGGCGAGGTGGAGGAGGTATGCGACAGGGTGCTATTGATAAACAGAGGACAGATCATAGGGGAGAAACGGCTGGAGGATCTGAGGAGGGATATGGGAGGGGGCTATATCCTCCTCTACCAGGACACTCCTCCTCCCGGGGAGATCGAGGTCGTCGCCTCCCTGCCAGGCGTCTCCAATGTGGTCGTTGAGGGAAGCCAGGTGAGAGTGGTTTCTGATGGCGGGCTGGACAGGAGAGTTCTGACGGAGGCGGCGGTGGTAAAGGGATCGGCCCTCGGCATATGGCCCATCGCCCCCACACTGGAGGACATATATGTCCAAGCCATGGAGCTGGATGGAGGGGGGAAGGTCGGGGG
>JAGHBH010000002.1 GCA_021161085.1 Thermoplasmata archaeon
ATCGCCGGCATCTATACGGTGTGGGCGAACCAGAGCGGAATAGCAGGCAGCATAGAGATAGCAGTACAACCCGGCCCGTTGGACCACATAACCATCACACCAGCCAATCCCACCATCACAGCGGACGACACACAACAATTCACCGCCCAAGGATACGACCAATATAACAACCCGGTATCGATCTCTCCAACATGGGATACGGACGGCGGGAGCATAGACCAGGCCGGACTTTATACGCCCGGGCCTGTGGGCACCTACACTGTGTGGGCCAACGCCTCGGGCATATCCGGTACGACGACCATAACCGTGAATCCGGGGCAGCCGTATTCCATCACCGTGTCCCCGTCGCATGCGGTTATCCAGGCGGGAGAGCAGATGGACTTCAACGCCACCGCCCATGACATCCGGGGCAACCTTCTGACAGGTGTCTCCTTCGTGTGGGAGGCTACCGGCGGCACGGTGGACTCCTCCGGCCTATACACCGCAGGCTCCATTGAGGGAGAATACCGGGTGTGGGCCAACACCACCAGCCCGTCCGTCTCCGGATACGCCGTGGTGGTCGTCACCCTGCCGGGCGCAGGCTATTCCGTGGACTACATAGTGATAGAGAACTCCTCCTCCACGCCCTCAGCCTGGGTGGGGGACACGGATATGACCACGGATGACACCATAACCCTCTATGCCGTCGGATACAACCACACCAAGCTGGCCAACGAGGGGGACGGTCGTCTGGGCCTCGTGGTGGTGGAATGGTCCTCCACCGGAACCCTGGATAGTGTCAGTCATACCGGTGTCTCCCTCACATTCGACCCCGCCGCTCCGGGCGTCGGCCGCATCCGGGCCGTCTATTCTCCCGGTGTGGAGAACGAGACCGGCGTCCTAAACGTCACCGTCGGCGCCCTCCAGGTCATAGAGATAGAGGGGAGCACCACCACGGATGCGGTTTCGCAGCTGACCTTCCACGCTCTCGGATACGACGGGGACGGAAACGAGATCCCCGGTCTGGTGTTCTCCTGGGCTGTCGAGAACGGCACATTGGAGGAGGACCCAGGGAATGCCACGGCAGTCTATACTCCCTATCTGGCCGGCGATTGGACTCTCTGGGCGAACGTTTCCGGCCTGTCCGCCAACGTCACCATAACCGTTGAACCCGGCCCCCCCGCATCCCTGGCCGTCTCCCCATCCGCGGTCTCCCTGGCTGTGGGAGAGAGCGTGCTCTTCGATGTCGAGGTGCGTGACGCGAAGGACAACATCATAAACACCGGAGAGGGAGAGATAGTGTGGAGCGTGGTCTCCGGCGGCGGTTCTATAGACCAGAACGGACTGTTCACCGCCCCCACCACCCCGGGGACGGCCAGGATATCTGCTACCATGGACGGCGTAACGGGATATTCTGACATCACCATATCTGCCGGGCCCCCGGTGGACATCACCGTGTTCTCCGATGGAGCGGAGGTCTCGAATATAACCCTCCCCTATGGAGAGACGGTGCTGTTTTACGTTGAGGTCGTGGACGCATACGGGAACCTTCTCTCCACGCCTGTCTCGTGGACTACCACCGTCGGGGCCATAGCACCCAACGGCACGTTCCAGGCCACTCCCCCGTCCGCTCCCGCCACCGGATACATAGAGGCAGCCGCAGGCGGGCTCACGGCGAGGGTGTGGGTGACCGTCACACCCGGCAGCCCGGCCTCCGTTGTGGTGGAGCCCGGAGATGTCGCCCTCCCGTCCTTCTCCACCCAGGTGTTCACCGCCACGGTGTACGACGCACACGGCAACGTCGTGGACGCCGATGTCGTATGGAGCGTGGACCCGGGAGTGGGCGAGATAACCGGGGACGGCGTGCTCACCACCTACGGCTCGGAGATAACCGGCCAGGTCAGGGCCTCCTGCGGTGGAGCCGTGGGCATCGCATGGGTGAACGTCACCCCCTCCATGGGAACCCCGGACAGCGACGGCGACGGCATACCGGATAGCAGGGATTCCGACAACGACAACGACGGCATACCGGATGCGTGGGAGACCTCCCACGGGATGGACCCCGGCAACCCCGCTGACGCCTCCGGGGACAGCGACGGCGACGGACTGACCAACCTAGAAGAATATTATCTGGGAACTGATCCCACCATCGCCGACACAGATGGAGACGGCATGGCGGATGGGAACGACCCGCTGCCCCTTTCTCCCGTGGTGAAGGAGAAGAAGGGCGGACCGAACCTCCTGCCTCTCGTGGTGGCCCTGGCGGTCATCGCCCTCATACTCCTGGCGGTGGTGTTCATCCAGCAGAGGAAGATGTCCCGCATGGAATGAAACCGGTAATGTTGAATCCGGTAATGTTGAATCCGGTAACGAAAATGATATAAACCCTGGTGGGTTTATGTGTATCCGTATTCCTCCAAGGGGGAAGGAGAAATGGAACCAGAGAGAAGGATAGACCTGGACGAAGCCCGGATAGAGATAGACGGCGAGTGGCTCAGCGAAGAGGATATCAAGTACGCCATCAAGAAGAAGATAGAAGAGGAAGATTTTGACGTGGAATACCTCTCACGCGCCCTCAAGGTCCTCAAGAAGGCCATAGACGAGAGCGTTATCATGGAATTCAGGGCTCCGAAGGACATGGAGCGGGCTGTAGTGTCGGCGGCCGAGGAAGAGGGGATATCGGTGGGAGAGTACATACGGCGTGCCATAGAATCCTATTCCGGCGGCATACCCTCCTCCGGCGGAGAGGAAGAGGAACCTGAAGAAGAGGCGGCCGAGGAAGAGCCCGAAGTCCCGGAGGAAGAGGAGCCGGTCGAGGAAGAGGAGGAAGAACCTGAGGAGGAGCCCTTCGCCGAGGAGGAGCCCGAGGTGGAGGAAGAGGAAGAAGAGGAGCCGGACCTTGAGATAGAGCAGATAACCCGGAGGAGAAGGCGCAGGAAGCGCTGATCCCCCCCCCTCTTTTTTGTTTCAGCCCTCCCCCCCCTGCTGGTGGACGGGGTCAGATGTCTCCATCCCTTTTCAC
>JAGHBH010000067.1 GCA_021161085.1 Thermoplasmata archaeon
GGCGGAAATCGTCCACCTCAACCAGCTCACAGGCCGCTCCCCCCTACCGGAACGCAGGAACCTGGAGGAGTACGACATACTCATGTTTCCCGGGGGTTTCAGCGCCGGCGACTACGTGCGGGCCGGGGCCATGTTCGCGGCCAGGCTCAAAGCCAGACTCGGAAAGGATATAACACGCTTCGTGGAGGAAGAGAAACCCGTGCTGGGGGTCTGCAACGGATTCCAGATCCTGGTGGAGATGGGTCTCCTGCCCGCCTTTGGAACCACCATGAGCGAGAGCCCCCAGGCCGTGCTGATGACCAACGACAGCGCCAGATTCGAATGCAGGCCCACCCTGCTGAGACAGGAGAACGGTGGAAAATGTGTCTTCACCCGGCACATAGAAAAAGGGAGGATACTGGCCGTCCCCAGCGCCCACGCGGAGGGAAAGCTGGCCTTCCCACCCGGAGAGGAAGAAAAAATGCTGGAGAGGCTCTTCGACCGGGACCAGGTGGTCTTCCGGTATGTGGACGACCGGGGGGAATACGGGGGCTATCCGTGGAACCCCAACGGCAGCCCGAAGAACATAGCCGGGATATGCAACGAAACGGGAAACGTCATGGGCATGATGCCCCACCCGGAGAGGGTCCTGTACAGGTACACGCACACGGACTGGACCAGAACAGGGGCCACAGGGGGAGAGGGGAAAGACACGGAAAGGGCGAGAGGCGACGGATGGAACATATTCTCCTCCGCCGTGGAATACGCGGCCGGGAGATAGGGGCCGGAAAAAGAGAGGAGGAGGCGGATGGAGATGAAGGAGAAAACGTTGCCAGAAGAGGTGGTGACCACCAGCAAAAGGGGGAGACGGGAGGCAAGAGTGCTGGTGGATCGGGGGGAATTCATATTATACACCTACGCCGACCCGGAGACCGGCCGGCCGCTGGGAGAGAAGGACCGGCTGGTGCTGAAAGGCCGTGAGACCCTGGAGTTCTTCATCATCCCCATGAAGGACGGAAAGCGGAGGCTGCTGATACCCACGGAGGCAAAGGGGCCCAGGATGGTGTGGGACGGGGAAAAGGCCGTGGAGATAGGATGAAAGGAGAGGAGGGGAGAGGGTTCGAGGAGAGGGGGGAGTTCAGGGGACGAGCCTGTGTCTGTCCCGGGGGAAGAGGACACACTCCCGGATGTTGTCCGCCTGGGTGAATATCATGGTTATCCTCTCGGCCCCCAACCCCCAGCCCGCATGGGGCGGCACGCCGTAGCGGAACGCCCTTAGATAGAACTCGAAACCCCGTGGATCAAGTCCCTGGTCCCGAATCCTCTTTTCCAGCAGGACGGGGTCGTGTATCCTCTGGGCGCCGCTGGTCACCTCCTTCTCCCTGTAGTTGAGGTCGAACGCCCGGCACACCTCGGGCCTGTCCTCGAAGGGCATGGCGTAGAACGGCTTTTCCTCCGTGGGCCACCTGGTGATGAAATAAAAGCCCTCCATCTCCTCGGCCACGATCCTGGTGGCCTCCATGCTGAGGTCCTCCCCCCACTCCATATCCAGCCCCCGGGAGGAGACCATCTCCACACACTCGTCATACGTTATCCTAGGATAGGGCGGCTTCTGCTCCGGGAGGGAAATCCCCAAGAGGTCCAGCTCCTTCTGATTCTCCCTCCACACCATCTCCCTGGCCCCCTCTATCGCCTTCTCCAACATGCCCATGGCGTCCTCCTCGTCGGCAAAGGACATCTCGATATCTATGCTGGTGAACTCGTTCAGATGCCTGGAGGTGTCGTGTTCCTCCGCCCTGAACGCCGGACCTATCTCCATCACCCTGTCCAGCCCGGAGGCCATCAGTATCTGCTTGTAGAGCTGGGGGCTCTGGTTGAGAAAAGCGGGGCGGTCGAAATACTTCATGGGAAACAGCGACGTGCCGCCCTCCGTGGCAGTGGCCACGATCTTGGGCGTGTGAACCTCCACGAAACCCTCCCTCCGCAGCGCATCCCTCACACCCTCCAATATCGTGGAGCGGATCTTGAAGATGGCGGAGACCTCCGGCTTACGCAGATCCAGAAACCGGTTGTCCAACCTGGTATCCATATCCGCACCCACCACATCGGCCACACCCAGCGGGAGAGGGGCCTCGGCGACGGAAAGCACCTTCACCCCGGAGGGACGGATCTCGAAACCCATCCCCGCCTTCTCGCTCGCCTGGACAACACCACAGACCATGACCACGCTCTCCCTGGAGAGAGAGGCCAGCCTCGAAAACAGCGGACCATCCTTCCTCTTCACCAGGGTGACCTGCACCCTCCCCGACCTATCCCGGAGAACGACAAAACACAACCCCCCAAGATTCCGGGTCTCATGAATCCAACCCCCGACCACCACCTCCTCGCCATCCAACTCCGCCGAGAGATCGCCCAACAGGTGGGTGCGCCTCCAATCGCCCAGAGGCTCCACAGCAACACCACCGCCGGGGCCATCCATGTTCCCATCGCCTGCGCCGTCAGTCATAGCATCACAACACCACCGATACCGCGAGGGGTTTTTATGGTTGCGGGTGGAGATGCTTTGTGTCAAGAGATTTGAGGTTCATACCCCGAATCGACTTTACACTTCAAACCTACGCGTACCCTGACAAGACCACCTGTTAAAGTATTTCGGGATACTACAATGAGAAACCCTGAGAGAAAGACTTTTTAAACAACCCCTCTTTTACACCCCACCAGACCGCCCGATAGTATACGCAAACGACCAACTGTAACATGCTCTGCATGTTACCAGCCACGGGGGATAAACCTCCTAGATCGGAAGATGCGGGCATCTTCCTCGTCGGGGTGGCTCAGCCTGGTGGTCCTGGGGAATCCTATCTTCCCCTTCCCTCCAGGCTTCGCCCGGTGATATACGCAAACGGTTAGTCGGGGTGGCTCAGCCTGGTGGTTCGAAGGAACGTATCCGTTCCTCCTCCCACCAACCACCGCCACACCAGACTTTCCTCATTCGCAAGCTCACTCGTCAAGTCGGGGTGGCTCAGCCTGGTGGAGCGCCGGACTCATAGGGACCCACAGGGGTGACAAAGGCGCCCTATGCCAAACCCTGGATCCTGAGCGATCCGGAGGTCGCGGGTTCAAACCCCGTCCCCGACACCATTTCCCTTGAACCCGACAGGTTTCCTTTGAACCCGATCTCTCATTTGTTGTTCCCTCCCGTAGTGTGGGGAAGGGAAGTATTCTCTGGCCGGTTTATAGAGGTGTCGTTTCCCCAGGGACACTTTGTGTAATAGTTACCAGAAACTCGGGGGGATTAGGATCTACTTTTCTTTGTTGTCAATGTAAGGGCGCCGATAGCATAAGTCCCAAAAGCCGCTGAACAAACGTAAACCGTGCCATCTGCCCCAACAACGGGAGAAGACTCAACATAGGCTATGAGAAACGCCGCGACAGGGTCAGCGGTTGATGATACCGCGAATATTTCATAGAGGTAACTGTCCCCTCCGGGTGACTGTCAAGTTTAGAAAGTGGTTTACCACCACAAAAGGTTCGATACCACAACCAGCGTCTGGAACACGCTCAAACGGTTCAAATCATACCAAACCGCCTACAACCTCATGGTGACGCTGACCTATACAATGGTGACCCGGTACCAAAACCTTTAAACCGAAACCCTCTTTTCGTGGGTCGCCCCGTCCTCCCTTTTCCAGAGATGGAAGACCCGGATGACGAGGACTGGCCCTTACGGGAGACCGGCAGGTATATATAGGAATGCAGAAGGGAGATACCATGGTGCAGATACACGAGTTGATATTCCGTGACGCACACCAGTCGCTTCTGGCGACCAGGATGAGGACCGAGGACATGCTCCCCATAGCGGGAAAGATGGATGAGATAGGCTTTTTCAGCATGGAGGTGTGGGGAGGCGCCACCTTTGACGTCCCCATCAGATACCTCAACGAGGATCCCTGGGAGAGGCTCAGGAAGCTCAAGGAGGCCATGCCCAACACCCCTCTCCAGATGCTCGAGAGGGCCATGAACATCGTCGCCTACTGGAACTTCCCGGACGACATAGTGAGGAAGTTCATCCAGCTGGCGAAGAAGAACGGCATAGACTACTTCAGGATATTCGACGCCCTCAACGACCTCAGGAACATGAAGGTACCTATAGAGGCCGTCAAGGAGGTGGGAGGACACGCCCAGGGGTGTCTCAGCTACACCATATCCCCTGTTCATACCACGGAATATTACATCGAGGAGTTCAAGAAGCTGGAGGCCATGGGCTGCGATTCCCTGTGCATAAAGGACATGGCGGGAATGATATCGCCCAAACGGGCCTACGACATCATCCAGGGCTGCAAGGATGCGGGCATAAAGATACCCATAGACCTGCACAGCCACTACACCTCCGGCATGACCGGGATGGCCTACATGCGGGCTGCGGAGGCCGGTGTGGACATACTGGACACCGCCATGTCACCCATCTCCGGGGGCACCGCCGCGCCGCCCACGGAGTCCGTTGTGGCCGCCCTCAAAGGCACCGAGTGGGACACGGGGTACGACATGAACGCCCTCATGGAGATCAGGAAGTACTTCCTCAAGGTGTGGGACAGATACCGCCACCTCCACAGGTTCAACGCCCTCAAGATGGACCCGAGCGTCACCGTCCACCAGATACCGGGGGGAATGCTCTCCAACCTCATATTCCAGCTGGAAGAGCAGGGTGCCGGGGACAAATACCAGCAGGTGCTGGAGGAGACCGCCAGGGTCCGTGCGGAGCTGGGATACCCGCCTCTCGTGACCCCCACGAGCCAGGTGGTGGGTGTCCAGGCGGTGATGAACGTCCTGCACGGGAGATACAAGGTCGTGCCCAAGGAGACCAAGGACTACTGCAAAGGCCTCTATGGGAAGCCGCCGGCGGAGATAAAGCCGGAGATAATGGAAAAGGTCCTCGGCCCCAACTGGCGGGACGAGGTGATAGACTGCCGTCCGGCCGACCTCATGGAGCCCATGTGGGACAAGAGGAAGAAAGAGCTGGAAGAGATAGACCCCAGCCTCATCAAGAAGGAAGAGGATATCATGACCTACGCTCTCTATCCCCAGGTCGGGTTGAAGTTCCTCAAAGGCGAGGCCGTGGCGGAGTTCACATCCGACCAGCTGCCGCTGCCCTATGACCATCCTCTCATGAGGGCGGCCGTGAAATCCCTGTTCCCGGAGCACAGACAGGTATGGATAGAGATAGAGCCTCCGGAGAAGAGGAAGGTGGGCGGGCCGGCTCCCATACCCACCGAGTTCAGCGTGGAGGTTGACGGCGAGCCCTTCGAGGTGAAGGTCATCCCCACCGGCGGGTTCGTGGTGGCCGGCGGAGGCGGCGGCGGAGAACCGGAGGTCCCCAAGGATGTGGAGGGAGGCATCAAATCCACCATGCAGGGTACGGTGCTGAAGATAAAGGTCAAAGAGGGCGACAAGGTGAAGGAGGGAGACGTTCTCCTCACCGTTGAGGCCATGAAGATGGAGCAGGAGATACCCGCCGAGAAGGCCGGAGAGGTGAAGAAGATCTTCGTCAAGGAGGGCGACATGGTCTCCCCCGGAGACCTCCTCCTCCAGGTCCTCTAGGGAGGCAGAAGAATGACGGCATCCGGCAGGGAGGACGGGCTGCTCAACAAGGTGATGATAGCCAACAGGGGAGAGATCGCCCTCAGGATAATGCGAGCCTGCAAAGAACTGGGCATCTCCACCGTGGCCGTGTACTCGGACGCTGACAAGAACGCGCTCTTCGTCCGATACGCCGACGAGAAGTACAACATCGGCCCGGGACCCGCCAGCCAGAGCTACCTCAACATGGAGAAACTCATAGAAGTGGCCCTGGAGAGCGGGGCGGAGGGAATACACCCCGGATACGGCTTCCTCGCGGAGAACGCCAGGTTCGCCAGGTTGTGCAGGGACAACGGCATAGAGTTCATAGGCCCCCCGGTGGAGGCCATGGATCTCATGGGCTCCAAGATAGACTCCAAGAAGTCTATGATAGAGGCCGGCGTCCACGTCGTCCCGGGCGTCACCGAGGCCATAAGCGACCACGAGCGGGCGAAGGACATCGCCCACGACATAGGCTATCCCGTCATGCTCAAGGCCAGTGCCGGCGGCGGGGGGATAGGCATCCAGATGGTCAGCTCCGAGGAGGAGATGGAGAAGGCCCTGGAGTCCATCCGCAGGCTGGCCAAGAACTCCTTCGGCGACGACGCCGTCTTCATAGAGAAGTTCATAGAGGACCCACGCCACATAGAATTCCAGGTCATAGGCGACAAACACGGCAACCTCATCCACCTCTACGAGAGGGAGTGCAGCGTCCAGAGGAGACACCAGAAGCTCATAGAGGAAACACCCTCGGCCGCCCTCACCCCCGAACTGAGGGAGGAGATGGGAGAACAGGCCGTCCTCGCCGCAAAAACAGCAGGATACTACAACGCCGGCACCTGCGAATTCATGTTCAAGGACGGCAAGTACTACTTCCTGGAGATGAACACCAGACTCCAGGTGGAGCATCCCATAACCGAAGCCACCACAGGCGTGGACCTTGCCAGGGAAATGATTAGGGTCGCGTCCGGCATGGAACTGGAATACACACAGGAGGACATAAGACCCAGGGGACACGCCATAGAGTGCAGGATAAACGCCGAGGACCCCCTCAACAACTTCGCCCCAGCCCCGGGAAAGATCGTCCGCTACGCGGAACCGAGCGGACCGGGGGTGAGAATAGACTCCGGAGTCTATCAGGGCTTCACCATACCGCCCTTCTACGACAGCATGATAGCCAAGCTCATCGTATGGGCGGAGGACAGGCCGAGGGCCATAGCCAGGATGAAGCGGGCGCTGTGGGAATACCAGATAGGGGGCGTGAGACACAACATCCCCTTCCATCAGGTCGTCATGGACCATCCCGCCTGGAGAGAGGGGAACTACGACACCAGCTTCATCCCCCGATACCAGATACTGGACAAGGTGGTAGAATACGTCAAGGAGATGAAAGCCCAATCCAGAGGACCGAAGGTGGCCGCAGCCATGGCGGCGGTGGAGGCGGTCATCGCCGCAAGCCAGCAGGGACAGGGGGGACAGGACACCGGAAAATAAATAATTAACATAAAACGAGCCATCCCTCCACCCCAACAAGGGCCAGAAACACTCCGGAAGCCCAACCTTCGACTATGACCTTATCCTCCAGGATGCCTAAAACATCGGAGTAGAAAAAAGACTCCTCTCTCACGAAAAGCTGCAGAAGAACATTGTGGACGCTCGGCGAGAATATGGTGTGGAGCCGCCTCCAGAAGGTCGCAGCCTATGTTTAAGGTCCCGGCCCGGACCCCCGCCAGTGGACCAACATCCCCGGAGGGAATGGTCTTGGCGGGCGTGATGTTAACCCTTATTTCGTTTCGGAGGAATTTGCAAGCAATTCCTCCTCACTCAATCAAAACCAATGGTTTTGATTTCGTAGGAGGTGATCCATCCGCAGGTTCCCCTACGGATACCTTGTTACGACTTAACCCCCCTCGCTGAACCCAGATTCGAGCGCCCCAAGAAAAAGGCACCCTCATCCGGACTCAACTCGGATGGTTTGACGGGCGGTGTGTGCAAGGAGCAGGGGCGCATTCACCGCGGGATGTTGACCCGCGATTACTACGGAATCCAGCTTCATGAGGACGAATTACAGCCCTCAATCCGAACTACGGACGGGTTTCGGGATTGCCTTCCCCTTTCGGGGTCGGAGCCCTCTGTCCCGCCCTTTGTAGCGCGCGTGTAGCCCGGGGGATTCGGGGCATACTGACCTACCGTTGACCTCTCCTTCCTCTGACTTAGCGCCAGCGGTCCCCTTAGAGTGGCCCCCATCCCGGAGGATGGGATGGCAACTAAGGGCGAGGGTCTTGTTCGTTATCTGACTTAACAGAACGCCTTACGGTACGAACTGACGGCGGCCATGCACCACCTCTCGGAAAATCAGGCAAGGTCATCAGCCTGGCCTTCATGTAAC
>JAGHBH010000051.1 GCA_021161085.1 Thermoplasmata archaeon
CTCTTGTATATGATCTCACCGCAGAAATCGCAGACGTGCATCTCCCTTGTCCTGTGCTCCGCATAGGCCTCCATCTTCCGGCCCTCTACAAGACTCTGTATCAGGAGGGCCCTGGCGTCCCTGGCGTCTTTCCTGGAATGAACATCCCGGGGTTCGTCATCCCTGGCCACCATATCACATCCTCACGGCCGCACAGCCCGCCTGGAAACCCGGCTCGGGGCACAAGGGGGGTTCGCACACGGTAAACCACGGAGGCGTGCGCAGCGGGGTCGCGGTTGGGTCTGCGTGGTGTGGGTCTAAGATATTTCTCTTATTTAAACACTGGGTTACATAAACGTCCATAAAGCGCCAATCGCAAGTTTTAATACGCATTCCCCTTCTCTCCCCGCCGGTGATAGTTCTGTCCTCCGTCGAGCCGTTCATTCCCGCCGACAAGAGCATCCCCGAGATGACACCCAGGGCCATACTCGTCGGGGCCATACTCGCCGTGATAATGGCCGCCACCAACGCCTACCTGGGCCTCAAGGTGGGGATGACCGTCTCGGCCACCATCCCCGCGGCGGTCATATCCCTGGCCGTGTTCAAGGCCGTGGGGGGCACCATTCTCGAGGCAAACCTCTCCAAGACCATGGCCTCGGCGGGAGAGAGCCTTGCCGCAGGGGTCATATTCACCATACCCGCCTTCGTGCTCATCAACGCCTGGACCGGCATAAGATACATGGAGACCACCCTCATAGCCCTCATCGGCGGCGTCCTGGGGGTGCTGTTCACCATCAGTCTCAGGCGGATACTCGTCGAGGAGGAAGGACTGCCCTTCCCCGAGGGAGTGGCCAGCGCCGAGGTGCTCTTCGCCGGATGGGAGGGGGGAGCCAGCGCCAAGTTCGTCTTCGTCGCCCTCATCGTCGGCGGCGTCTACAAGTTCCTCAGCGCCGGGCTGAAGATAATGCACGACAAGGTGGAGGCCGTTGTGGGTGTTTGGAAGGCCAAATTCTTCTTCGGCGGGGAACTCAGCGCCGCCCTGGTCAGCGTGGGATACATCATAGGGCCAAGGATATCCAGCTATGTCTTTCTCGGAGGTATCATCGGATGGGTGCTCGTCCTGCCCATATTCCTCTCGGCGGCACTCGCCGGCGGATATCCCGGCGTTGACCCCGGCATGGACCCCCTGGAGGTCGTCAGCGTCATCCGCTCGGAGCAGATAATCTGGATAGGCATAGGAGCCATAGTGTTCGGCGGCATCTGGACCATGCTCTCCCTCCGCACCTCCATGAAAGGAGCCTTCGGGGAGGCCCTCAGAGGGATAAAAGGGATAAAGGGAGGAGAGGGGGCGGCGGAAAAGGAGGAGGTTCCCAGAACAGAGAGGGATCTGCCTGTGGACAAATCCCTGCTCCTGGCGGCCGCCCTGGTCATCCCCATAGCAGGCCTCTACTTCTTCCTCACGGGCTCCGGCCTTGTGGCCGGTGTGGGAGCCATAGTGATGGTCGTCGCCGCCTTCTTCTTCACCGCCATCGCCGGATACCTGGCGGGTGTCGTGGGGAGCAGCAACAACCCCATCTCCGGGGTGACCATAACCACCCTGCTGTTCGCCAGCCTCCTCCTGCTCCTCCTGGGCGTGAGGGGAGAGAGCGGCATGGCCGGAGCGCTCGGTGTCGGGGCGGTCGTCTGTTCGGCGGCGGCCATAGCCGGTGACGTTCTCCAGGATTTCAAGACCGGGCAGATAGTGGGTTCCACCCCCAGAAGCCTCCAGATAGGCGAGATGATAGGTGTCGTGGCCACCGCCTTCATCATCGCCCCCGTTCTCATGGTCCTCGAGAGGGCGTACGGCATAGGAGGGGCGGAACTCCAGGCCCCACAGGCCCAGGTGATGGCAAGCATACTCAACGCCTTCTTCGGCGGCACGGTGAACTTCACCATGTTCCTGGCAGGAATGGAGCTCGCCATACTCCTCATAATATTCGACATACCCATCCTCGCGGTGGCCATAGGGATATACCTCCCATTCACCCTCTCCACACCCATCATGCTGGGCGGCCTGCTCCACGCCGTGGTGGACAGGATAGGACGGAAGCACAAGGGCGAGGAGATCGCCACGGAGAAGCTCCACGGCCACGGCATCCTGTACTCCAGCGGACTCATAGCAGGGGAAGCCCTCATAGGCATAGTGGTGGCCGCCCTTCTCATAGCCAACGTACAGCTGAAGATAACGCCGCAGCCAGTCCCGCTGCTGGGCATCCTGTTCTTCCTGGGTGTTGTTTTCCTCCTCTACAAGACCGCGGTGGAGGGCGTGGGCGGAAGCATAGGCGAGGGGATAACCGCCTCAAGGGAACTGGCCGTGGAAGCCTACCGGATCACCAGGGAAAAGATGAGGAACATGCTGAGGTGGTGAGACAGAGAGATAGACCCGGGGCCCTGACGTACGGACACCCGGAAACAGCCCGGGGCATATCGCCCTCTATTTTCCAGCCCTCTCCGGGCCGCCCTTGACGCCGCCGTTTCCCCCACCACCCCCTCTCTCC
>JAGHBH010000124.1 GCA_021161085.1 Thermoplasmata archaeon
CACCTTTTCCCCCACCCTTCTCATCGCTCTCCTCCTTCATCCCACTTTTTCCCTCCTTTTCTCCACTTCCCTCAGCCTCTCTCCCTCCACCATCACCTCCCTCTCTTTTCCCCTTTCCCTCCCTCTTTCCGCCAGTGTCCCATCCGCCGAAGAGCGTCCTCTGGCTGTGGCCGAACAGTAGGTCCTTCTCGTCCACCCCGAAGACCTCTGTCACCCTGGCCAGCGTAGAGGCGACCCTCTCGGCGTAGTACTGGTAGTCCGGCGTCCTCTCGAACGGCTCACCGTCTATCCAGGGCTCCACGTGCTGGGGCCTTCTCCTGCTGTCCACCACGATCCAGCTGACCTTCATCCCCGGGGTGAACTCGTAACCCCTCTCCTTGAGTTTCTTGGCGGTCTGCACCGTGGCCTGGGTGTCCGGGTCCTTGTAGGCCCTGAAATCCCTGCAGGTCCTGCTTATGACCAGTTTCTCCACCGGGACCTCGCCCCTGCGGGTCATCTCCACGAGTTCCCTGGCCCGGGAAACGGCACCCTCGGTGTCCCTCTCGAATATGCGCTGGAACACCTCCATCAGGGCCTCGCTCTGGAAGTCGAAACTGTCCGTGCGGCGTATCTCGTATCCCCTGATGATTATGTCCTCCTCGGGCCAGACCACCTTGCCGGCGTATCTCTTCTTCTTCCCGTGGCTGAAGAGAGGGTTGAGGAGTTTCTCGAACTCCAGTACCATGCCTCTCTTGCTGAACTTTTCCGCCACCTCCTGGCCGAATGCCACGGCCCCTTCCAGCTCTCCTATGGGACTTTGGAAGAACACGCTGTCCGTGTCGCCGTAGATGACCCTGATGCCCTCATCTTCCAGGGAGGCGATTATGCTCTTGACGTTGCTCCTGGCGAAGGAGGTTATGGCCGAGCCTATGTCCTTGTTGGTGAACCGGTAGAAGCTGGAGGCGAACACGCCGTAGAAGGAGTTCATCAACACCTTGATGGCGTTCTGCAGTCCGTCGTAGTACCACCGCTCCTCCTCGGTAGACGCATTCTTCATCCTGGCCTTCGCCTCCTCCCGCCTCTCCATCAACTCCTCCAGAAGGGACGGCACGAGACCCTTCTTCACCTCGGGAGCCAGAAACCTGGCCCCGGAGGGGGATTCTATGGTTCCCTGTGGTGAGAGGGTGGTCATGCAGATGTTGTTGGAGATTATGATGCTGGGATACATGCTCTTGAAGTCCAGGACGCAGACCCAGTCGTAGAGGCCTGGTTTTATGGCGTGCACATATCCTCCTTCTATCCTCTTCCCCCCTCTCCCGTATCTGTTCATGGGAACGCCTATCCCCCTCTCGTCGGCCGCCCTTATGAGTATGGAGTCTATCATCACGGAGGTACGGCCGTTCAGCACGTCATCCAGGGGGAGCATGGAGACCGACGCAAGGTCGAGGTTGCGCTCCACCGCCCCGATCTTGTCCAGTATGCCCAGGGCCAGCTCCGCATCCTTCAGACAGTACTCCTTCACCCTCTCCGGATTCCCGGCCCACTCCTCGTCCATCTTACGTCTGTCCACATCCAGTTTTTCCTCCCCAAGGAGCAGCATGGCCAGATGGTTCAGCGTCTCCTTCTTGGGTCTCAGGTAGACCTTGGCGTTCCACCAGGCGTCGGCCACCACCCTGCCCTTCACCCTCCAGAACTGATTGTTCACCCTCGCCGGCGTGCTGCCGTCCCTCCCTATCCCCAGGGAGAGACCGTGTACCTCGCATCTCTTCTCCAGATGCGGCAGGTCGTAGTTGTCTATGTTGTACCCAGTGATGATATCCGGGTCCAACCGTAGAACCAGGGAGACGAACCCCTCCAGTATCTCCCTCTCCCCCCCGGAGATGCAGCCCTCTGTCCGCTCTCCGTCCCTGCCCCGGTGGACGTAGCAGATGGTGAATATCTCCCCGGAGTCTATGCTGTTCTCTATATCGAAACTGAACACACCGAGCGGAGGTTTGATATCTTCCATATCCTCGAACCCGGAGGCGAGAATCACGAGGTCCACATGGTATTCCGCGGACATCTCTCCGGAAGACACCTCACGGCCCCTGACCCTGAAGGAGGAGCCTATCCCCATGTCATAGATGAACCTGTGGCCGAAGGGGATATCCGCCGCCAGAACCTTGTAACATCTATCAGCCGCCCTGGCACGATATGAGGGGACATCCCAGGGGTGTTTCACCACCACCTTCCAGCATCTTCTCTCCATGCCGTCCACCCAGAGGGAGGTCTCCTCCATGCCCTCCACACCCTTGTCCTCCTCCAGCGTGCGAAGCAGACCCTTCTCCGGCTCGCAGACATAGAAATAGGGTCTGAACCCCCGGTACAGGACCACCACGCTTTTACCCCCCCTGGTGACCCCGTAGAGTTCTATCAACGGCCTCTCCTCTCCCTCCTCGTCCTTCTCCCTCCTGTATGTGGCGGACAGCAGGCGGACGTCCCACACCCCTTCGCCGTCGTTCCGGGAACTCTTCCGGGGGCTCATCAGGGGGATACCTCTCGCATGGAACTAATAGTTTACCCCCTCCCTTTACC
>JAGHBH010000155.1 GCA_021161085.1 Thermoplasmata archaeon
ATATAAAGGAGGGCATGGACAGGGAGATCTGCGGGGAGATCATAACGGCGGACATAGGCATACCGGACAAGGCCACGACCCACACCGGCCCGGGCCTGTTCGAATACTATCCCCTGCCCCAGAAGAACAGCAGAAAGGGGGACAACGGAAGGCTGGTCGTGGTGGGCGGCGGACCGTATGGAGGGGCGCCGATCCTGGCCTCGGCGGCGGCATACCGTGTTGGGGTTGATCTGGTCTATCTCTGCGCCCCGGAGTGGCTGGCCCCCACGGCCGTAAGCCTGGACCCCGGCATCGTTCCCGTGAGGCTGGAAGGAGAGGTGCTGCTGCCCAGGCACGTGGACCAGATCATGGAGACAGTTGAAAAGGCACATGCCCTCCTCATAGGACCCGGCCTGGGAAGGAACGAGGCAACAGGAAGGGCCGTCCGGGACATAGTGGAGAACACCGACGTGCCCATGATACTGGACGCCGACGCCCTCTTCCATCTGGCGGGAAGATACGATCTCCTTAAGGGAAAGAAGCACGTAATCACCCCGCACGCGGGAGAACTGAAAACCTTCTTCGGACGCAATCTGACACCACGAACCAGAGGGCAGAAAAAAGCGGTCCAGGGGGCCAAGCTCACCGGGGGCGTCGTCCTGCTGAAGGGGGCCACGGATGTCATCGCCTCCCACGACGGCAGCCTCCTTCTGAACGAGACCGGAACGCCGGGGATGACCGTGGGCGGAACCGGAGACGTCCTCGCCGGGATAATAGGGGGACTGCTGGCAAAGAAGATGGACCCCTTCCATGCGGCCGCCCTCGGGGCCTTCATCAACGGCACGGCTGGAGAGCTGGCATTCCGGGAGAAATCCTACGGTATGACCGCCTGGGACATCGTTGAGGCCCTGCCGCCCGTGCTGAAAAAACACCTGTGAGCTATCCTATCCCTTTTTCAGGAACTCACGGACCATCCGGATGGCGCAGAGGTCGCCGCACATGGAGCAGACCTCCTCGTTGCCAGGAGCCCGCTCCCCCCTGTAGTCCTCGGCCTTCTTCCTGTCAACGGCACGCTGGAACATGCTGTCCCAATCAAGCCTCCCACGGGCCTCGGACATCTTGTTGTCCAGCTCCCAACCTATGCCCCTGGCCAGATCGGCGGCGTGGGCCGCTATCTTGGAGGCGATAACCCCCTCCTTCACATCCTCAACCGTAGGCAGGGCCAGATGCTCCGCAGGCGTCACATAGCACAAGAAGTCCGCACCCTCAAGGGCTGCCAGAGCTCCGCCGATGGCACCCGTGATATGGTCGTATCCCGGAAATATGTCGCTGACCAGCGGGCCGAGGACGTAGAAGGGAGCACCGTCGCACACCGCTTTCTCCAGCCGCACGTTCGCCGCTATCTCGTGGATGGGCACATGGCCCGGCCCCTCCACCATGGCCTGCACACCCGCCTCCCTCGCCCTCTTCACCAGCCTGCCGAGTATGAGAAGCTCCTCAATCTGCGGGGCATCCGTGGCATCATGGATACAGCCAGGCCGGAGGCCGTCCCCAAGGCTGAGGGTGAACTCGTACTCCCCGGCGAGTTCCAGGAGATAATCGTAGTTCGCATACAGCGGGTTCTCCCTGTCGTTGTGGAGTACCCAAGCCGTGAGGAACGCCCCGCCGCGGCTCACCACCCCCGTGAGCCTGTCCGACCTCTTCAGCTTCTCGATGCTCTCCCGGGTCACCCCACAGTGGACGGTCATGAAATCCACACCATCCCGGGCGTGCTTCTCTATGGCGTTGAACAGGTCGTCCTCCGTCATCAGAACTATGGCATCCTCCAGGGCCCGCTCCTTCGCCACCTGATAGATGGGCACGGTCCCCAGGGGAACCCTGACCTCCTCCAGGATCCTCTTCCTGATGGCATCCAGGTCCCCGCCGGTGCTGAGGTCCATGACCGCATCCGCCCCATACTCCACGGCCACCCTGGCCTTCTCCAACTCCTCCTCCACATCCACATGGTCCACAGAGGTGCCGATGTTGGCGTTTATCTTCACCCGCAGCCCCTCTCCGATGCCCACCGGCTCTATCTCGTGCCTTGGGTTGTGGGGGATGACGATACGCCCCCTCTCCAGACCGTCCAGTATCCTGCGGAGCGGGACACCCTCGCTCTCCGCCACACGCTCCGCTTCCTCGGGCACGCCACCCCGCCTTATCTCTCCGATGATGCTCATGGGAGCACTGACAGGAACGAAGGGGTATATTTGGTTTATCCCGGTAAAACACATCAGCGCCGGTAATACCGCCGGGCGTTGTCTATGGCCTGGACGACCTCCTCCGGTATCTTGTGATATCCCAGGAGGCAGGCGTGATGCACGCCGCCGTAATCGTCCAGATATGTTATCCTGAGGTAGTTGCTGGCTCCGAACAGCCTCTTCACCAGCACCGCCTCGGTCACCCTGTCCAAGGACGCCTGGAAACTCCCCTTGTTCGCCAACGCCGACTCGTCCAGCATATACGTGTCCGGAGGCGCAGGAGTCATGAAACCGGAGACGATATACGCCCCCAGGTTGTCCGCCTCCCCGGAAGAAAGGAAGAGAACCCGCCTGTTGGTCAGAACGAACTTTCCCACCGTCGAGCCGAAGATGGTCTTACCCGGCTTCTCCTTCGGATAACAGGTGATGTTATCCAGCGTACCTATAACCACTTCACCAGACTGCATGACAGACCTCCCTACTATCTACAGACATAAAGAGGACATGGTATAGGGAGGGTTTAAGGTTTGCGTGGGGTGTGCAACTTCCCCTTGTCTCCTCCCCCCTCGCTGGTAATCGGTTCTGCTTTTTCACTATTCAATATTCTTGTCCCATCGCCGTGAAATCCTATCAGCCCACAGAGTGGAGGGTGGCCACAGGTCAGGGTCAGTGACTCTCTTCGATCCCTCCTTTGATTTCAAAATAGCAATTTCGAGCAAAACTTTCCTTCGAGGGTCATCTTCATCCATTTCATATGTGAAGATCTTTTCTCTGAGTGTTCAAGCCCTTTTTCCTCCTCTTTTTTCCTTCTTTATTACGCTCATTCATCTCGGCGCCTCAGCATATTTGTCATGTAATATTTTCTTCGGTAAGGTGATATGGTCTTCGGGATTGATTGGAGTTTTTCGGGTTTATTTCGGGTTTTTCGGGTTTATTTCGGGTTTGCTCAGTACGTATTTTGTGCTCCGGCCACTTCCCATCCTTGTCAATATCTTCCTTTCACATAGTCCTTCCAGATCAGAAAGTGCCGTTCTGTCCGTGACATCGAACATAGTCCGGTATTCTCTGTTTGTTATCTCTCCCCTTTCCTTAACATATAAAACGCCCTTTATCTGTCTCTCGTTGAGTCCCATCTTCTTGAGTTGTTCTTCGGTGTAGATGTCCTTGCGGAAGATTACTTGGAAGCCGTTCTGGTATTCGTTGAACTCCGGTTCGGGGAAGTTGAGGCGTTTGCATTCGTCGAGGATGCGTTCTATCCCGCTGCCGTAGCGTTCTATGAGTGCCGTGTCGTAGAAGAGCATGGCTATCTGGTGGTTCCTGGGCACGGAGTTGTGTCTGGGGTCCATGAGCTTCTCGAGGGTCATGCCCAGGGGAAGGGGGCCGGGGTTCCAGATGACCATCTCGTCGTCGAATATCTTTATCTGGATCTCCGCCGGGGAGGTGTAGTCACGGTGGCAGATGGCGTTGGTCACCGCCTCCCGGATGGCGTCCAGTGGATATTCCCATATCTCCGTGCGTCTGGCCTCGCCGGTGAACGTGTAGGAGAGCCGGAGCACCC
>JAGHBH010000073.1 GCA_021161085.1 Thermoplasmata archaeon
CATCTCCCGTCCCCCCACCCCTGGTCCGGCGCACCTTCTCCTACCTGTTCAGCTGTTTCTTGAGATGGGGCAGGAGACCGCCGTCCTCTATTATCTCCATCATGAAATCGGGTATCGGGGTGAACCCTATCTCCACGCCCTTTGTCCTGTTGATTATCTTTCCCGCCTTGAGGTCAATCTCCACCTCGTCGCCGTGCTCTATGGAATCCACCCCCTCGCACACCACGGCTGGCAGACCAGCGTTTATGGCGTTCCGGTAGAAAATCCTGGCGAAGCTCTTGGCAACAACGGCCGAGACGCCGGCGGCCTTGAGGCACACTGCCGCCTGCTCTCTGCTGCTCCCGCACCCGAAGTTCTTTCCCGCCACCACGATATCCCCCTCCCTCACGTTTCCTGCGAAATCCGGGTCGAGATCCTCCAGCGCATGTTCCGCCATCTCCTTCGGGTCGCTTATCGTGTACGTATATTTTCCGGGAAAGATCACGTCCGTGTTGACATCGTCTCCGTACTTCCACGCCCTGGGCATCTACACCACCTCCCTGGGATCCGCTATCTCACCCTTCAAAGCGCTGGCCGCCACGGTGGCCGGGGACGCCAGATAGACCTCCGCCTCCTTGCATCCCATCCTACCCTTGAAGTTCCTGTTGGCCGTGGAGAGCGCCCTCTCACCCGGGGCCAGGACCCCCTCGTGGGCTCCCAGACATGGGCCGCATCCGGGGTTCATCACCACCGCGCCCGCCTCCACCAGGGTGGCTATGGTGCCGTCGCGCAGCGCATCCAGATATACCTCCATGCTAGCCGGGAAGACCAGCATCCTGCTCCCCTCCGCCACCCTCCTTCCCTTCAGGATACTGGCGGCTACATGAAGATCGTCCAGGCGTCCGTTGGTGCAGGTTCCTAGAACGAACTCGTCTATGGGAATTCCCACAGCATCCTCCACTGGCTTCACGTTGTCAACTGTGTGGGGGAAGGCCACCACGGGACCGATGTCTCCGGCGTCGTAGTCCACCTCCCTCTTGACCTCGGCGTCGGGATCGCTGAACACCTCCTCATACTGTCTCTTCACCCTTCCGCTGAGATACGCCCTTGTCCTGTCGTCCGGTGTCACCACCCCGTTCTTGGCCCCCATCTCGGCCGCCATGTTGCACAGGGTCATCCTGCCGCTCACATCCATATCCCGTATGGCCGGGCCGTCGAACTCCACGGACATATACGTGGCCCCGTCGGCCCCCAGGTCGCCTATGATGTGGAGTATCAGGTCCTTGGGATACACCCCCTTGGGAAGGCTGCCTTCCACGTTTATCCTCATGGTCTCCGGGACACGAAGCCACAGATGGCCGGTGGCCCATATGGCCGCCATCTCCGTACGCCCTATACCCGCGCTGAAGGCACCCAGGGCCCCGTAGGTGGTGGTGTGGCTGTCCGAACCCAGGATGAGGGCGCCGGGAAAGACATGCCCCTTCTCCGGCAGAACCTGATGGCAGATACCCGTGTTGATGTCGTAGAAGTTCCTTATCCCCTGGTTGGAGACGAACTCCCGGATGCTCTTGTGGTTCTGGGCGTGCTTCTCGCTGGCCGCAGGAACGACGTGGTCCAGGGGTATGACGATCTTGTCAGGATTCCACACCCTCTCCACGCCAAGTTTCTCAAAATGCTTCCTTATGGCCGCCGCATTGTCATGGCTCATGACCACATCCGGCTCGGCGTTCACGATATCCCCTGCACGGGCATCCTCAACACCGCCCGCACGGGCCAAGACCTTCTCGGCAAACGTCCTTCCCATGGACATCCTCTCCAGACCCCCATACCAACCCATATATAAAGGTTAGAGGGCCGATGTCGGCTAGTGTTCACATGGCCTGTTTCCACGCCTCGCCGGCTTCTTTCCTCCGTCCCAGGGAGTCCAGTATCTGGGCTTTCATCTTCCACGAGTTCTTGTCGTCCGGGTCTATGCGGAGCACCTCGGTGATGTATTCCAGGGCCTTCTCCGCCTCTCCCATCTTCAGCCTGAGCCTGGCTGCCATCTTCAATGCCGCTGGCCTTTTCTCCGCCTTGACCGCCTCCTCGAACGCCCCGAGGGCGTCCTGGTATCTGTTGAGCTTGTAGAGCACCAGGCCGAGGAGTTCCCAGGCTTCCGGCGACGGCTGGCGGTCTATGACCTCCTGGAGGGTGTTTCTGGCCTGCATCATGCTGCCCGCCTTGTAGAGGGCTCTGGCCTTCTCCATCATTATGGAGATGTTTCCGGGGGCCTCCCGGAGAGCCTGGTCGAAGCACAGGACGGCGGGTTTGGCGTTTCCCCTCCGCAACAGGGCCCTCCCCTTCTGCAGCCAGACATCGGCGGCCGGCGGGACCTGGACGGGGGCAGCCTCTCTATCCTCTTTTTTCTTTGGCTCCCTGTGTTCCGCGGCCTCCGGGGTCTTCCTTTCCTCTTCCCGCCGGGGCGTCTCCTTTCTCTCCACCTCTCCGGCCCTTCTCTTCAGCTGTTCTTCCAGCAGCCGGCGTTCCTCCTCCTTCTGCCTTGCCAGTCTCTCAAGGCGGGCGAGGTCGGATATGTATCTGTTTATCTCCTCCTCCCGCCTTCTCTCCCTCTCTTCCAGTGCCTTTATCCTTTCCTTGAGCCGTGAGATGCCCTCCAGCCCCTCCTCCTCTTTCCTCTTCTCCAGGGCCTTTCTGAGGGCGTCCCTCTCTTCCTCCACCCTGGCCAGGGCTTCTTTCAGGCGGCGGACCTCTCCCTGCCCCTCCTCCAGCGCCCGGAGCCTCTTTTCCCTGGACTCCACGTTTTCCTCCATCTCGGCGATCCTCTGCTTGAGACCCGCTATCTCCCTTTCCTGTATCTCCAGGGCTTTCTCGTATTCCCCTATCTTGGCCTCCCTCTCGGCCAGCCTTTTCTCCCTCTCGGCCATCTCCCCATCCTTCTTCTCCAGTTCCCTCTCCCTGGCCAGAAGGCGGGCCTCCCTGGCGTCCAGGGCCTCTTTTTTCCCTTCCACCTCTTTTCTCAGGTTCTCCAGGCTGCGTGCGTGGTCCAGGGCCGCCTCTATCTCCCTCTCCACCCCGGAGAGCCTCCTGGCCCGTTCTTCCAGGCGGCTTTCCCTGTCCTGAAGTTCTCTCTCCATGTTCCTGAGTTCGGCTATTATCTCGTCCCTGGCCTTCTCCCACTCCTTCCTGTCCCTCCGGAACCTCTCCATCTCCTCCTCCAGCCTCTTCTTCTCCGCATCCATCTCCTCCACCATCTTTTCCCTCTTTTCCAGTTCCCTCTCCCTTTCCTCCAGCTCCCGCTCCCACCTGTCCAGTTCCGCCTCCCTCTCATCGAGAACATCCCTGGTGAGGTCCATCCTGCCCGATCTGGCCGCTTCCAGTCCCTTCTCCAGGGCGGAGGACAGAAACGTCATGTCGCCGACAATGGCACCCCCGTCCTTCTTGAGGTCCCTGTCGGGTTCCGTTCCCTCCCGGTCCTTCCGGAGAACATCCGCACCGTCAGATAGACCGACATCACCCATATCTATACCCGTTGGGGGGAAAAGGGGTGCGGGGTTATAAAGTTTCAGCCCCCCCCCTCCCCTCTCCTCCTTCC
>JAGHBH010000039.1 GCA_021161085.1 Thermoplasmata archaeon
CTCCAACCCCCATATCCGGATGCGGCAGATGCGGGAAAGGTTCACGCCACCTGCTGCGAATCTATGATCGCCCCTCCCCCCTCCTCCAGGAACACATCTAGCACGAAGGAATCGGGGTTCAGGTCGTTGACATCCACACATACACTGGCTGTCCACACATCGCCCTGCCGGAGAACCTCCTCCAGCCCGGCAGTCTCCTCGTCAAGGAGCGCCCCGAGGGTGGTGGAACTTCGCACCACTATCTCCAGGCTCCCGGGGGTGTAGATACCCCTCGCGGCATACACCTCAACGGTCACATTGGCCCGCTGGTTGAACCCCACCTGGCCGGCTCCGGCACTGGAGGCAGTTATCTTGTAGGCGGCCGATGAGATATAAACACCCTGGGAACACCAAATCCTCTCCGTCCAAAGAACGGTCTCGTTGGCCGCACCCCCCTCCCCGTCTGCGCCGGTGTCCAATGTATCCTCGACGGATACGAGGGACACGTCGAAGGTGGTGTCGCCCTCCTCGTGACACACGAGCCGCACGGAGGGATTCCACGATTTTCCCTCGGAGAGTTCTACGTCCAGCACTGAACTCTCCTCGTCCAATACTCTTCCGGCGAACAGCGACCTGGCCCTGAGAAGGATGCTGCCGGGTATTACATCGGAATCGGAAGATACGTTGGCGGATATCACCGCCCATAGGCTTCCGTTGTCCTCGTGGGTGTAGGTTATGTCCTCCACGGATACCGCAAAGGAGGGTTCTCCGGTATAGACCTCCTGGCCGACATCATTCAAACCCTGAGGAAGGCTTGGGGACAGAAGAACGATGGAACTGACGAGGATGGCGGCTACGACCGCACCCCAGACGCTGGCGGCCTGCCAGATGGGATAGTTCATCCTCCTCTTTATGCCCTCCATTACCCGGTGGTCGGGCTCGCCATCGCCTGATATCCACAGTAGGTCTCCTATACCCCTGATGGACACACTGTACCCCAGAAGAAGAGATATTGCCACGGCCCCAACCACGATCTCCCACAGGGGTACGTTCAGACCCACTATGGAGACCGTATTCTGCATGATGGGAACCTGGATGGAGAACATGGACAGGCCCGTGAGGGTGAAGGGCACACCGACTATCATAAGGCCAAGGGCGAGCCTGAGGGTCCTCCTCAGCCCCCACCTGACCCCGGGGGTGGCCATGCCGGTCTCCTTGTCCTCCAGGTAGTCGCCGCACTGGTTGGTGAGGGCCAGCCCGTAGTGGGTGACCGCGAGGCCGGCGAAAACCATCACTATCCAGGGGTCCATCTCTCCGGCGACCACATAGAAGAGGAACAGTATGGGGATGAAGAAGGCGGACAGGCTGAGGGCGATGGGATGCCATATCCCTCTGACCTTGAAATGGAAAGGTGGAACGCTGTAGCCCAGTCCGAAGAATATGCCCACCATGACGAAAGCCACGAGCCACCAGGCGTCCAGCACCCAGGCGAGATGGATCGTTATGGCAAGAGCGGCCGCTGTCTGTCCCAAGACCAGGAGGGCGAGGGTTCTCTTCCCCAGGGCCGTGCTGGACTCGGCCACATACACCTTGTATTTCTTGTCTACTTCTATATCCGTCATGGCGTTGATTATGAAACCTGCGAAAAAGAGGAGAATGAACACCGACGCCCCTTCCAGTGCCCTGAACAGGGCAAGTCCGCCGCTCTTCGCTATCCCCAGGGCCAGCGGGGCCAATATAGCGGGGCCCTCGGCGGGAATATATTCGAGCCTGGCGACCTTGGCATATTTTTCAAAGAAGCCCATGACACATTCCTCTGACTGCTGCCTTCGTTCTTATTCCTCTCTCTGCTATGAGAGGGGAAATATATGCCCTCTTACTTAACCATTCCTCCCCCCCCCGGCATGTGTTTTTTGTCCAAAGAAGGAAAAGGGGATGGAATGAAGAATCTGATATAAGGGTGGAAACCGTTTTAAACACCCCCTTTCTTACCCCTCTAGGTGATACCGTGGAAGCATCGACGGCTGCGAAGAACGCTCTGAGAAATGTTCTGGAAGCGGTTACCGGGGAGAGGATAGTGTTAGTCTGCGACGACCCCCTCAGGGATGTGGGCGCGGCCTTCGCCCAGGGAGCCGTGGACCTGGGCCTCTGGACCCGTCTCGTCATGCTGGAGACCGACAGCATCCCGAGGAAGGAGATACCCGGACATCTCTACGAGATATTCACCAACCAGCATCCGGACATATTCATCAACCTCCTAAGGGGGAGCACGGAGGAGACCCCGTTCAGGATAAAGGTTACCAAGATGGAGACCCGGAGAAGGGTGAGGCTGGGCCACTGCCCGGGCATCACCCTGGACATGCTGACCTCCGGCGCCCTGGCGCTCACCGACGACGAATACAAGAAAATGCAGGAGCTGGCACAGCATCTCCTTCTCAGACTCCAGAACGTGGTGGGAGTCCACGTAACCAACCCGGAGGGCACGGACCTAACCCTCAGCGTGCGGAACCGCCCGTTCTTCACGGACACCAAGATAGACTGGCAGACCATGAAATGGATGAACCTTCCGGTGGGGGAGGTGCTCTGCGGACCGGAAGAGGACAGCCTGGAGGGGACCCTGGTGTGCGAGACCGCCGTTGGAGGCATAGGTCTTCTGGAGGCCCCGGTGGTCATAAAGGCCCGGAAGGGAAAGGCCGTGGAGGTCACATCCGACGACAAAAAGTCCCTGGAGAGAATAATAAGGGCCCTGGACACGGACAAATGGAGCAGGTACGTGGGAGAGTTCGCCTTCGGAATAAACCCACATGCCAGGGTGGTCGCCGAGTTCCTCGAGACGGAGAAATGCAACAACACCTCCCACATAGCCTTCGGAAACAACGAGGACTTTCCCAACGGAAAGAATCCGGCGGCCAACCACATGGACTTCCTCATCACCAGACCGACCATCACCCTGACCTATGCCGACGGAGAGGAATATACCATAATGGAAGATGGACAGTATAAACTGTAATTGTATAGGAGGTTTGAGCGATGCGAGTGCTGGTATGTGACTCTGTGGCCAAAGAGGCCGTGGAGATGCTGAAGGCGGCCGGTCTGGAGACCGTCGAGGCCGAGCCGTCGCCGGAGGAACTGGAAGGGATGATAGGGGATTTCGACGGGATAATAGTCAGAAGCAGGACGAAACTCCCCGCCCCGATACTGGAAAAAGCGGGAAGGCTGAAGGTGATAGGCCGCGCCGGGATAGGGGTGGACAACATAGACGTGGCCAAGGCCACGGAGATGGGGATCCCGGTGGTCAACGCCCCCACGGGCAGCACTGTCTCGGTTGCCGAACTGGCCGTGGGCATGATGCTCTCCCTAGCCAGATATATCCCCACGGCCACGGCCTCCATGAAGGCGGGGAAATGGGAGAAAAAGAGGTTCAAGGGCACGGAGCTCCAGGGAAAGACCCTGGGGCTCGTGGGTGTCGGAAGGATAGGCCAGGCGGTGGGACGCAGGGCGGTTGGATTCGGTATGAACATAATATACCACAGCCGCACAAGGAAGCCGGAGTTCGAGAGAGAGACAGGGGCCCGTTATGTGGACTTCCACACCCTCCTCCAGGAGGCGGACATAATATCCAACCACCTGCCATTGACGGACGAGACCAGAGGGATGTTCAACGCCGAGAGGCTGGGGATGATGAAGCCCACGGCCTTTCTCATCAACTGCGCCCGCGGCGGCATAGTGGACGAACAAGCCCTCTACGACGCCCTCAGGGAGGGAAAGATAAAGGGGGCAGCCCTGGATGTATATGAGAACGAGCCCCCGGGGGACAGCCCCCTCTTTTCCCTGGACAATGTGGTCCTCACCCCCCATATAGGAGCATCCACGAAGGAGGCTCAGATGCGGGCCGGGACCATAGTCGCGGAGCAGGTCATAAAGGTGCTGAGAGGAGAGAAGCCGGACCACCTGGTCAACAGGGAGCTGGCAGGCCGCTGGGAGGGATGACTC
>JAGHBH010000146.1 GCA_021161085.1 Thermoplasmata archaeon
GAGAATAATGCTCTATAACCTGCTGCTCGACATATGAACCACACACCCCCCACTCGAAGTAGAAGCACAATGAGAACAAAGAGTAGCCCCTATAAACCCCCATAACGTGGAATTATGCAACACAGCAGGACGAGCGTAACATTTTTATACTATATTTTGTTTGTCTGTGCCGGAGGTGAGAATCTATGATAACAATGCCTAACCCCAACGAAAACGCCTACGAGCACGCAAACGACCACGCCCCCTTCCAGCCCCAGGTCACGACATTGGCCGTGGGCGAAGAGGACGGGGGCTACTACGGCCCTTACGAGGAACTGTGAGGGATATTTCCTCTCTGAGGCCCCCAACCATCTTCCTTTTTTTCTTACTCTTTTTTGGTGTGCTTTCTAAGCATATATGTCGTATCCCGAATTTATTTTACACTTCAAGTAACCATCCTCCATACTCAAAGATTTTTTCTGGTGGGAGTTTTCTCCGGAATGCTTCTTCCGGTGTTTCTGCGTTCTCGAAATCCATCACCCAACCAACACATACCCCTAACAGGACCAGATGTTAAAGTATTTTGGGATACTACACGGCACGGACCCACACAATAGGGCTTAATAAAATATCTCGAACCGGTCACCCACTTCCAACCCCATATCCAAAGCCAGGTCTCCCGCAGGCAGCCGCTCCCATCCTCCCTTTCCCATCTCGAGCAGCCTGATGCAGTAGTCCCCGGTGGCAACCAGCACCCAACCGTCCTTTCCCCCCTTGATCTCCATTATCTCACCGGGAGCGGTTCTGGGGGATAGGGGGACTCCTCTCACAAGGGCCGCCTTCCAGATGAACACCTTCTCCCCTTTTATCCGGGAGAACGCCCCCGGGAATGGTATGGTCAAAGCCCTCACCTTGTTGTATATCTGGAGGGAAGTCTCGCTCCATATTATCATACCATCCCCCGGCTTCCTCCTCCGGGTGTATGTCGCCATGCTGTGATCCTGGGGGACCCTGGGAGCCTTTCCCCTTTCTATGAGGGGGATGTTCCTTTCCATGAGGCGGGCAGAGGCATCTCCCAAACGATTCAGAACCATGCTCACATCATCCGAAGGGCCTATGGGAATCCTCTCCCGGTCTATGAGGTCTCCTGCGTCTATCTTCTTTGATAGATAATAGAGAGAGGCATAGGTCTCCGAGAGGCCGTCGATTATCGCCCAATTGAGAGGGGCACCACCCCTCCTCTCCGGCAACGGGGAGGGATGAATCCCTATCACCCCAAGAGGGGGAACCTCCAGCACTCTCTCCGGGATGAAAACAGGCCATCCCAAAGCCACTATAAGGTCCGGCCGGTCCTCCTCGACCGCACCCACTTCACCATCCCCCAGGGATGATATCTCATGCAGCCGGATGCCGTGTTCCTCGCACAACCCCTTCAGATCGGCGAAATACGAGGGATGCATACCGCTGCTCTCCTTTGCCTCTCTGGATAGAGTGAAGACCCTGGAAGGCTCGTATCCCATGGACAGGAGGCTTTTGAAAGGCGGCACACAGTTCCTCGATGCCCCCATGAATATATATCTCACGGGCAACCACCTCCCGCCGACTCTTCTCCCTCTTCGGAGAGATGCCTCTCGGAAATGAGCGAATCCCTTGGAATGGGAACGGCCGCCCTTCTCCCCACCACCTTCCAGATGTCATAGGGGGGTATTCCCGTCCCCGGCCGCTTGAATGTCAAATCATCCTCCTTTATCACCGCCCCGGCCGGGATGTCCCTGGCCGCCACGATGCTCTTCCTGGCCGCCCGCATGACATCCTCCTCGCAGGACACGGGCCTTTTTTCCGGAAAACCCATCATCCTCTCGGCCTGGCGTATTCTGGCCACCATCTCCGCCAGTTCGTCCGGTTCTATGGATGCCTTGTGATCCGGCCCGGGCAGTCCCCTGTCCAGGGTGAAATGTTTCTCGATCACCCTCGCACCGGCGGCCACGGCCAGAAACGGGGCGTCGAGACCGGGTGTGTGATCCGAATACCCCACGGGAACACCGAACTCTCCCAGATCCCCCGTCATTACGGCCAGATTGATCTCCTCCTCCGGGGCGGGATAGGAGCTGGTACACTGGAGAAGTATTATATCCCTGTTTCCGGCCCGTCTGCAGGCGGCCACTGCCAGGCCGACCTCATCCGCCGTTCCCATGCCCGTGGAGAGAATCATGGGACGTCCTTTCGCCGCCACATACTCGAGAAAAGGAGTGTTGGTCAGGTCGCCGGACGATATCTTGTATGCGGAGACCCCCAGCTCTTCCAGAAGGTCAGCACTCCTGGGATCGAAGGGCGTGGACAGGAATTCTATGCCCCTGCGTCTCGCATGATCCCTGAGCTCCACATGATCCTCCCAGGAAAGCTCAAGCCTTTTCAACATGGAATACTGGTCCTCCTCGCCGGTCTCCCTCTTCTGATACTCTGCGGTCGGTGCGTTCCGGGTGACCAGCGAATCGGCGGAGAACGTCTGGAACTTCACGGCATCCGCACCGGCAGCCGCGGCGGCATCCACAAGCTTCTTGGCCATCTCCAGGCTGCCGTTGTGGTTCACCCCGGCCTCGGCGATCACGAAGACTGGCTCTCCGGGTCCTATGGTCCTGCCGCCCACCTGCACACGGGAGCGGCTTCTCCTTCCGAGCATGACCCCGGCGGTGAGAAGGTCCTCCTCGCTGTCTATGTCCAGCGACTCCTCCCGGGAGATTACGAGAGGGAGCGCCCCGGGGGGAGAAAGCCGTCTCTCCCTCAACAGCACATCAACAGGCAAGCAGAAGATGGAACCCGTGAGCCTGTAAACGGGGGGCAGGTCCTGCCTCCTGCTGTACCTGGTCTCGTCAACGTCGCAGAAGGACACAAGGCCCTCTTTCTCCCCTTCCCTCCGTATGGCCTTCATCCAGTAGGGATGGTGTTCTGCCGGGCAGACCGAGACCACGGCTCTGCCGGAACCCAGGGCCATGTCCACGGCCTTGACCACGCTCTCCGCGGTCCTGAGGGGGGAGGTGGGCTGCAGCAGCACCAAAAGGGACGGTTCCCATCCTTCCTCCCCAAAATGGCTCACGGCGTGAAGGACGGCATCTATCATCGGGCTCTCGTCCCCTGCTATCTCTTCGGGTCTGGCCAGGGCCTCGGCACCATACCGCCTCCCAGTGTCCAGAATATCCGAGGAATCCGAGGAAACCACTATCCTGACCTCATGTCCTCTCTTACCGAGTTCCCTGGCGGCGAGGTGAGCGGTGGTTATCGTATGAGCTATGAGAGGGAGTCCGGCAACCTTCCGCAGATTCTTTCCGGGCACACCCTTGGAGCCGCCCCTTGCGGGAATCAGGCACAGTATCCTGGCCGTCTCACCCACCCCCGGAGATATCCTTAACGTCGTCCCTTCTAACGCTCCTGGCCGGGACCCCGACCACGGTCTCCCCCTCACCCACATCATCTATCACCATAGCACCGCCGCCCACCATGGCCCACTTCCCTATCACCAGTCCCTGTTTCACCGAGGCCCCTATACCCACGCCCGCACCCTCACCGAGCCTGACGTTGCCCCCGAGATGCGCCCCGGGATACACCTGGGAGAAATCGCCCAGAATACAGTCGTGGTCCACGGTGGCCCCCGTGTTCACCACCACGGCCCTGCCCACCACGGCCAGGGGGTTGACAACTGCCCCCGCCATGACCACACTCC
>JAGHBH010000137.1 GCA_021161085.1 Thermoplasmata archaeon
CCGCCCTCCCTTCTCCCTCACCCCTGTGGCGGAGGCGTCATCTATCTCCACGATTATGGGGAACACGGGATTCCTCTCCCTCCACCTCGCTATGTCCTCTTCCAACAGATTATACACCCTTCTGGTGACGACCACCACGGCCACGTCCTCACCCTCCATCACACGGTGGAGGGCCTTCTCCGCCGCCACCACATCCTCCGCCACGAAGCCCAGGGACACACCGGCCAATCTGAAACCGGTGACCGTCTCCCTGTCCCCTATAACGGCGGTCTTCATCCTCTCACCCCCAGAACGGTGAGGTCTCCCAGAATCTCCTCGAACTCCATCCCGGCGGAGACGCCTCTGGCGACCCCTATGACGTTCCTCACCTCCATCTCCTTGCCCAGCAGGAAGAACAGGGCAGGACCGGCGCCGAGAGAATATCTGGCCGACAGCTCGCTGGCCGCGGACAGGAGATAGGACTCCAGCAGACGCTCGGCATCCGCCACGGTCTTGGCCTCCTTCAGCATGCGGCCGTAGGTGGTATCCTCCAGGGAGGAGAACAGTCCGGGGAGGTCCTTGGCATCCCACAGCCTGTCCAGCCGCCATCTGGCCAGCTCCCTGCCCCCTGGAGCCAGATACCTCTTCACATCGTCCTCTCCCATCCCCATCTCCATGCCCCGGGCCACGGCCAGTATATTCCGGATATCCGCCATCCTCCCGTAAAAGAGAGACACCGGGGGCCTGGCATGCTCGTCCACCATACCCACCCCGTGATAGAGCACCTGATATCCCACGTGGTCAACAGCCATATCCCACAACCCCGGACTATCCCTGTGAGAGGACACCACCTCCCTCAGCACATCCCTGTAAGGGGTCCCATCCAATGCGTCCACCACCTCCTCCGGGCTGCCGCACTCCCTCAGCCGGCCGGCCACCTCCGGGGTTATCAGATACACATGCCGCACCTCCACCCTCTCTCCCCTGTCGGCCTGGTGGAGGGCACGCTTGACCTCCTCACCGTCCAGACGGACCAGCCACGCCCTCACGAAGGGTTTGAGTCCCTCCGGAACGGCGGCAAGGGTGCTCTTCGCCATCCTGAGCCTCTCTTCCAGCATGGCATCCTCCAGCTGCCTGACGGTCATACCCGAGGTGCTGGGGAGCCTGTATCCCTTCTTGAGCAGGGCGGCGGCCATATCATCCACCCGTCTCTCCTCGTAAAGCCTCCTGAGTTCATCCCTGCGGACGTAGGGGACGCCCACGGCCTTGAACCTGGCGTTGCAGTAGGAAAAGCTGGCGATCTCCTTCAGTAGGTGGAAATACGATAGGAACAGGATGATGACGACCCCCAGGGACAGCGTCACCACGGCCAGGGTTATCACGAAGGGGTCGTCCGGCAGCACAGCCAGGGAGACGGGAAGGAGGGAAAGCAGCGGGGAGAGTGTCCTCTGGTCAGAGAAACGCAGTCCCCGGACCCCGTACCCCTTGGAGATGGCTTCCGGGGGGGTTCCGCATCCTTCCAGATATCCCTTTCCCTCTTTCATGTGGATTTCTCCGTCTCATCCGGTCTTTCTCTCTTTCCTGCGCCCGCTTCCTTCGCCGGTGGGGGGAATAGGACCGCCGCTATCTCTCTGGTGATCTCCTCCCTCTCGGCCTCCATGATGTGGGACAAAGTGGAGTTTATCCTCTTGTGTCCGTCCGGGGAGACGAACCACGCCCCACCTATGGCCTCATCGCCCATCTCCTCGGCGACGGCGAACCCCATACTGGACAGCACGGTCCTGGCCGTCCTGTCGCCCTTCACGATTATGGCCCGTGAGCCCGAGGGCATCAGCGCCCTGGCTTCCTTTCCGATGGATTCCACGAACCGCCTGTATCCCTCTCCCCCCTTCTCCCTCTCGGATGAGAGCCTCTGTTCCACGGCACCCAGCACCCTGTCCATTATCTCCTGTCTCTTCCTGCTGACCGTCCGGCTGGCGGTGAGACAGGCCTCGGAGATGATCCTGCTCTCCATCATCTTTCGCTCCCGCTCCTCCTCCCTGCGGTATCTCTCCGCCAGGGCCTTCATCTCCCTCTCGGCACGGGCCGCCATCTCCCCCTTCTTCTCCTCCAGAACGGCGTTTATGTGATTTATCTTCACTTCGGCCTCCTCCCGGATGGCTGAGAGTATGGCATCCAGACCGGAGCCGCCGTGTCCGGGAGACGGACCCGACGGCGCTGTGCCGCCGCCTTTCTTTCCTTTTCTTCCCTTTTTTTCAGCCAACCGTCCACCTCCCTACAGCAGCCCGGCCGCCAGCATGGCCAGTATCGCTATCAGCAGGCCGAATATGGCGAAGGTCTCGCTCATGGCACTGAACAGCAGGCTCTTCATGAGGGTCTCCGGATTCCTTGTGTAGGAGCTTATGCCGGCACCGGCGGACATACCCTGACCTATGGCGCTCAAGCCCGCTATGCCTATTGCCATCCCGGCTCCTATCGCCACCAGACCCTTTCCGTAGGCGTTCTCCACCACACCTGCACCGCTGGTGAGCCCGCTGAGGAACAGGAGGAGGATGGCCACCAGGAGGCCGTATATGGCCTGGGTCTCGGGCAGCACGGAGAACAGCATGCCTCTGGAGAACACCTCCTTCTTCTCGGCCACTGCCCCTATGCTGGAGGAGGAGGCGATGCCCTGGCCGATGGCGCTGAGACCGGCGACGCCCACGGACAGGCCGGCGCCCACCGCTATGAGGCCGAGGCCCGTGGCATCCGGCCGTCTGCCGAACTCCCCGGGATCGGAGATGAAGAAGATTATGAGGACCGCTATCAGCAGGCCGTATATGGCTTGGGTCTCGGGCAGCACGGAGAATATGACACCCCGGGTGAACATCTCGTCGTTCTCCGCATAGGCTCCTATACCCGCTCCTGCGGCGATGCCCTGGCCGATGGCGCTGAGACCGGCAACACCCACGGCCAGACCGGCTCCGATGTAGAGGAGGCCGGCGGCGAAGGGTATCTCCACGGGGCCGCCCCCCAGGACACCGGTGTTCATGAATATGAGGATGGCCACCAGGAGGCCGTATATGGCCTGGGTCTGGGGCAGGGCCTGGAACAGGAAGAACTTGCTGAACTTGTTCGGCTTGTCCGCCAGGGCCCCGGCGGCCGCGGCCCCCGCTATTCCCACGCCTATTCCCGCACCCATGCCCGAGACACCCACCGCTATGCCCGCCCCGAGCACGGCCAGGAACATGCCGCTCTGGTCCGGTTTGACATCCACATCCATGTACGTCTCGTCCACGAGGGAACCGTTCACATCGTACACAGAGAGGGTGACGTTGTGCACCCCCATCTCATCGAAAACGTACGATACCTTCTGGCCGTATGTGGCGTTCCCGTGATCGAAGGTCCATACGAAGGTGTACGCCCCCGGCTCCATATCGCTGACATTGGCGGAGAACACGGTCGGCGTCCCCGCCGTCACATCCACCGGAGCGTTGATCTCCGCAGCCTCCGCCATCCTGCCGGCGGAGAACAAGGCCAGAAGGACCACCAGGGCGATGAACGCCTGCCCGAACAGCCTGCCTACTTTCATGCGCTTTCCTCCTTCATGTTGCCGTGAACATCTCTAGCACCTGCTACCATGCCCCCACCCTCCCCCCTGCGGCCACCAGAACGGTGTGCCTCCTCTCCTCCCTGAAAGGCTTGAAAAGCCTGCCGGAGCCCTCGTAGAAGAGGCCGAAGAACTCCACGTACTGGAGACGCAGGGAATGGACAAATGCCCCCAGAGCCTGGAGGCCGGTGTTGATGAGGTGAGCGAACAGATACACCACCGCCCCCAGGGCTATGAAGAAAAGAGAGGACAGCGACAGTAGGGAGAGGACACCCAGGGCGGCCGACACACCTCCTCCAAGTGCCAATATCCTCTTTCCCTTCCAGACCCCGAGAGCGGTCAGCGCACCCCCCACCCCAAGGAAAAGAAGCCCCGGAGTCTGTCCATCCACGGCGGCACCCTGGAGCATGGACACTATAACATTTATGGTCAACGCTATCCCGGCAGTAGCCAGACCCAGGGCGAGAAGCCTGGCGAAGGAGAGGAAACTCCCGATGAAGCCCGTGAGATCGAAGAAGAACAGCCCCTTCTTGTCCACTATCAGCAACGCCAGACCCACGAGGGTCATGAGATAGCTGGCCCGGACGACCAGAGGGGAGAAATCCCACCATCCGAACAACCCTCCGCCCAGGAGAACTATGGCGGCCGGCTGGAGAAGCCACCACGACACCTGCTGGGTGAGAAAAGCCATCCCACGCCGGTGGACGAGGTTCTGGATGCCCGCCAGGAGAAGTCCGAGGTTGAGATAGGCCAATCCCACCACCAGGGCGATGACAAGGAGAGTTATGGGATCTTTCAGGGTATCCATGAAGACGGGAGGGGTGAAGCCCGCCAACATGAGGATGTTGGGCTGTGTCTCCGTCACGGGTCCGAAATATCCTCCCTGGATTATCCCGAAAAAGATGGTGGAGACGCCGGAGGCTATGAGAATGAGGGGAAAGTCCCTGGCCCCCTCTCTCTTCGGCGCCCCCCGGTAAACCAGTATCCCCGTGAGCAGCACCAGGGCCCCGTAGAGCGCATCACCCAGCATCAGGCCGAAGAAGATGACGAAAACAGGGGCGATTATCTTGGTGGGGTCTATCTCCCCGTAGCCCGGGGGACCGAACATGGTGGTCAGCCCCTGGAAGGGTCTAGCCCAGCGGGGGTTCTCCATGGCGGAGGGAACGCTTTCATCCTCCCTGTCCCTCTCCTCGGAATGGAAGAGATAGCGGCCGCCGGACCACCGGGCCACCACACCCTCCATCTCCCCGACCAGCCTGGTAGGACACCAGAAGGACAGAACCACGGTACGCTCCGTGCCCTCCATCTCCCTCATAACCTTCAGCCTCTCCCTCTCGATGGACAGCTCCTCCCTGAGGGCCATGAGCCTCTCAACATGACGTTCCCGCAGCTCCCTTATCTCCCCCACCACCTCCTCCCGGGTCTTCCGGAGAACGGCCAGACTCTCGTCTATCCTGGCAAGCTCTCTATCCGGGGGGCCTATGCACCCCCTGATCTCCAGGGGGAAGAAGCCGGCACTCCTGAGGGCGCTGGAGACCCTGTCCTCCTCTCTCCTGAGCATCACCACGGCCATGACATACTTGTCCTTACCTGCGGGGGCGATTGCGTGGACGGTCCGGTAGGGGGAAAGGGCCTCGGCGACACGCCAGGGGTCGGAGGTCGTTCCCAGCACCACATCCGCATACACACCCCTTCCCACCATCGAGAGGTCTATGCCCAGCTCCCGGGTCATCTCCACGGCATAACGCTTGGTCTCCAGGACGAGGATGCTCTGGGATATGGAGGAATGCCTCCTGCCAAGCCGTTCTATCTCTCCTCCGACACCCTCCCGGATCTCTTCCACCTCCCCTATAACGTCCTCCAAGGATCTCTCCCTCACCGGGATGCTGATGGACTTTTTTGGGGTGATAAGACCCACGACACCTCCGGGGGCTTTGGGAGCGGCGAGAGAGCACACCCCCAGAACGGAGGAAAGGTAGGATATGGAATCCTCACACCGTTGGAGAAGGGAGGCCACGCCCCTGTCGGCCTTCCTGTCCAGTCCGGCAAGGTCCCCCTCCTTGTCACGCACCTCGGCCTTCCCCCACCTGTGGATGCCCAGAACGACACGGTCCCTCTCCTCTTCGGGAAGCACCACGGTCACAGAGGACATCCTGGGGGGGAAGAAGCTCAAGGGGCTCACCTACCGAAAATCACTTCCACACAGCGGTCGGCAGCCTTGTCAACGAGACCCATGCTCCTCTCTTGTAGGGCGGAGGCATCCGCTTCGGCCTTACGAACGATCTCCCCCGCCCTCTCCCTCAACTCCTTCTCGTAGTCCGACAGCCTCTGCCTCATCTCATCCTTCAGCCGTGCCTCGTAGGCGGACACCTTCTCCCGCAGCCTTCTCTCCTCCTCTTCCAGGGCCACAGAATACTCTCTCTCTGCCCTAGCCACGGCATCACGGGCTTTCTTCTCCGCCTCCCTTATCCGGCGAATATCCTCTTCCAACATAACGCTCCGCCTAAATTATGGTCCTATAAATCACTTTCCACCACATTGCTGTGTTGCATAATTCCACGTTATGGGGGTTTATAGGGGCTACTCTTTGTTCTCATTGTGCTTCTACTTCGAGTGGGGGGTGTGTGGTTCATATGTCGAGCAGCAGGTTATAGAGCATTATTCTC